>DAOLDO010000460.1:0-5657 GCA_035327325.1 Chloroflexaceae bacterium
ACCCGCCACGACTGGGCGAACTGGCGCGAGGCGGCCACCCGCGCCTGCTGGGCCCTGGGGATCGGGCCGGGCGCCGTGGCGGTGGTGGCCATCGGGGCGGAGCACCCGGCGGCGGGCGAGCTGGCCCTGCACGCCCTGGCCGCCCTCGGGGCCACGGCGGTGCCCGCCGACATGCGCCGGCCGCGCCAGCTGCTCGGCGCGCTCGTCAACCTGCGCGCCGACACGCTGCTCTGCTCACCCGACGACGCCCTGGCCCTCGCCGACTACCTGCGCGCCGAGCTGGAGACCGAGCCAATCGCCCTCGGCCTGCGCCGCCTGGCCCTCTACAGCGAGACCGGCAGCGTGAGCGCCGCGCCCCGCGCCCTCGAGGCCGACTGGGGCGCCGCCGTCACCGAGGCCACGGGCCGGGGCGATGTCCTGCCCCTCTTCGCGGCCAGCTGCCCCGCCGGCGAGGGCCTGCACCTGCTGGCCTCGGACCTGCTCATCGCCGAGCTCGTCGCGCCAGAGACGGGGCGGCCCCTCCCGGCGGGCCTGCCGGAGGCCCAGGGGGAGCTCGTGCTCACCCACCTCGACCACGAGTGCGCGCCCCTGCTCCGCCTGCGCACGGGCGACCTGGTGGCTCTCTCAGGGGGCCCCTGCCCCTGCGGGCGGCCTGGGCGGCTCATGCGCCGGCTGGGCCGCGCCGACGAGGTGCTCACCGTCGGGCGCGTGCGCGTGCGCCCGGCAGCGATACGCGACCTGCTGCTCGAGCTGCGCCCCTACGCCACCGGCGCGATGAGCGTGGTGCCCGGCGTCCAGGGGAGCGCCGCAGACCCGCCGCTCCGCCTGCTCGTCGAGTACGGCCCCGCGGTCAGGGACCTGGCCGGCTTCAGGCGCGACGTCGAGGCCCTGCTCAGGCGCCGGCTCGCGCTCGAGGCCGTCGCCCACCCTATGCCCCCGGGGGCCCTCGCAGGCTCCGCCCACTTGTCGCGCGGGTGAGGCTTGTTCGCTCGCCGGGCTCGGAATCACCCCAGCGAACGAAGTGAGCCTCACCCCGCGAGCGCAGCGAGCGCCCCTCACACCTCGCCGTAGAGCTCCAGCAGCTCGCGCCACTCGCCGGTCAGCTCCTCGCGGCGGGCGGCGTAGTAGAAGTGGGGCTCGCCCTGCTCGTCAACGAAGACCAGGTCAACCTGGCTGCGCATGGGGCGCATGTAGCCGATATTGCCCCACCAGCGGACCTTCTCCTCGTCGAGGGGCGCGTCCTGCTGGTACATACGGGCGGCGTACTCGCGCACCGTGCCGGGCTCGATGTCCTGGAGGCGCCAGGGCACGCCGCTGACGTCGCCGGTGCGCAGGTTGCGGAAGACGTACTGCCACTCGCCGTCGTCGCCCTGGGCGGCGCTGATCACCTCGATGCCGGTGCGGGGGCGGGGCACGCGGATCAGGCCGAGCCAGGCCTCGGTGAGCTTCTCGAGGGCGACGCCGGCGTAGGTCTGCTGGCCGGCGCCCTCCTTATCCTTCATGACCAGGTCGAAGCGGGCCCTGGCGGCCTCGTCGCGCCAGACGGCCGCCAGGCCGCCGCGGCCGCGCCAGCGGATCCGCCGCTCGCCCCAGGCCGCGGGCTCAGGGATGGGCGCCTCGGCGGGGGCGGCGGGCTCCTCGGGGGCGGGGGGCGCCAGGGCCTCGTCGGTCTGCTCGAACGCCTGGGGCTCCTGCTCCACGGCCTCGTCGCTGCGCTCGTTGAGCAGGGCGGCCCAGGCGTCGCTGAGGCCCCAGTCGCTGACCCCGAAGAAGACGTGGTCAATCACCCCATTGGCGTCGCGGTGCACCAGGTCGTACTTGGTGCGGCTGCCCTGGCGGTAGGCCCGCCAGAGGCCGAGGCGGCCCTTCCACTTCACCTGGCTCTGCAGGTCGATCCGGCCGTCCCGCAGGTCCTCGTGGCGGCTGATCGCGTAGGCCCACAGGCCCTGGGCCCGGTCGCGCGTGACCCCGGCGGTGGTGCGCAGGTCGCGCACCTCGTAGAGCCAGACCCCGCCGCGCTTCTGGGCGCTGACGATCTCGACGCCCGAGCGGGGCAGGTCGAGGTCCTCGCCGTTGTCGAGGGGCGAGGAGGCGCCCTCGGCCAGGGCGCGCCGGCAGAGCTGGATGATCTCGCCGCGGTCGGCGAACGCCGTCTCGCCCTCGCGGCGCACATAGATCGCCCCGTTGGCCCCGACGTAGGGGGGCGGCTCGACGGCCTTGACCTCGACGCGCATCATGTCCTGGCCCTCGTAGCTCATCAGCTCGAAGGACAGGTAGGGCTGGGGGCTGATCTGCTCGGCGACGCCGCGGCGCAGAGCCTCGCTGACCTGGTCGGGCCTGGCCACGCCGACCACCTTGCCGCCGGGCTCGCAGCCGATCACGAGCACGCCGCCGCCGCTGTTGGCCAGGGCGGCCACGTCGGCCCAGAGCTCGTAGGGGGCCGCCGGGTCGTCGGCGAGGGCCCGCAGCACCTGGCGCTCGGTCGCCCCGCCGAAGCGCACCGCGTCCACGGCCCACTGCTTCTGGTCACGCTTGGGCACGCGCACCCGGTCGAACTCCTGCGAGCCGAGGAGGGCCTTGAGGGCGTCGAAGCTGTTGGCGGGCAGCAGGGCCTCGATGTAGCGGTCGCCGATGCCGTGCTTGTGCAGCACCTGGGCGTCGCCGTTCGCGCTGCGGCGCAGGCGGTGGGCGTCGCTGCCCTGGATGCAGAACATGCGCCGCTCGTAGTGCTCGGTCTTGCCGTTGTAGAAGCCGGGCGAGGTGAACTTCTCGTGGTCGGTGTAGAAGTTCACGAACTCGAGGGCGTGCAGGAAGGGGCTCTGCGACACGGCGATGCGCGACTGGCCGCTTGTGCCCATGCGCAGGGTCTCGCTGACCACGCCGTTGGGCCCGTTCACGTGGGCGGCGACCACGATCCCGCCGGCGCGGCTGATGATCTCGTAGGCCTCGGTGACGTGGCGGGTGTTCGCGACGCCGCAGAGGCCGGCCTTCAGCTGCTCGTGGGGCACGCCGAGCTGCAGCAGGGTGGCCTCGATCAGGCTGATCGGCCGGTTGGGGGGGAAGATCCCCAGGATGTGGGCGCCGAAGTGCGAGGTGAACTCGAACCCCGGCAGCACCGTGATCTTGGCGAGCAGGCGCCGGTACTCGGCGAAGCGGGCCTGCTCCTCTTCGGTCAGGCGGTCCGCCGCCTCGAGGGCGCTCAGGAAGTCGAGCTCGCGCTGAAACTGCTCGTAGCCGTGGACCGTATTGTGGTCGGTAAAGGCGATAATCTCGAGCTCGCGCCGCTCCGCCTCCTGGAGAATATCGAGATAGGTGATCTCAGGCTCGGCGTAATCCTCAGATGCCGGGGTGTGAATGTGCAGATCGGCCCGAATCCAGCGCATGCCGTTGCGCGCCTCGGCAGGTGTGCTCATAGGTTTTCAACTCCACAACCATTCTCTTGCTCTCTCACTCTTCAGGGCAGGTTTTGTTTTCTCGGCCGCCGCCCGTGGCGTGCGGCGTTCGCGCGGGCCTCCTTTCCGCCGGGCCAGATGCCCGGCCTCTCATGCCAGAAGCCAGCCGGGGCCAGGGGCCCACACGCAGCTCTCTACTTCATAGGTATCATACCCCAAAGCCCCGCCCCCGACAACGGAGGCGACGAGCGCCACTCAGTATAGCACACCTGTGCCCGCTGACTAGAGCAGCTCGATGCCCGCGCCCGCGACCACCTCGCCCACCGGCCAGCAGGGCTCGCCCGCGTCGGCGCAGCGCCGCAGCAGCTCGGCGGCGGCGGCGGGCGGCAGGGCGATCAGCAGGCCGCCCGAGGTCTGGGGGTCGCTCGCGACCAGGCGCAGGCCCTCCTCGACGCCGGGGGCGTAGCGCGCGTAGCCGCCGGCCTCGACGTGCTCGCGGTTGCGCCCCAGGCCGCCAGGCGCGATGCCGCGCCGGGCGTAGCCCAGGGCCCCCGGCAGCAGCGGCAGGGCTGCCGCTTCGAAGCGCAGGCCCACGCCGCTGTGGCGCGCCACTTCGGCGGCGTGGCCCAGCAGCCCGAAGCCCGTAATGTCGGTCGCGGCGTGGACCTCCACGGTCCCCGCTAGCTCGGCGGCGCGCCGGTTGAGGCGCAGCATGCTCGCCGTGGCCGCCTCCACGTCGGCCGCGTCGCCCTCGCCCCACTTGAGCGCCGTGGTGACCAGACCCGTGCCGAGGGGCTTGGTGAGCAGCAGCCGATCGCCCGGGCGCGCCCCGGCCTTGGCGGTGACGCGCCCGGGGTCCACCAGGCCGGTCACGCAGAGCCCGTACTTCGGCTCGCGGTCAACCACGGTGTGGCCGCCGGCCACCACGGCGCCGGCCTCGGCCACCTTGTCGGCGCCGCCCTGCATGATCGCCGCCCCGACCGCCGGGTCCAGATCCTCGGGGAGGGCCGCGATGGCCAGGGCCAGGATTGGGCGGCCGCCCATGGCGTAGACGTCGCTCAGGGCGTTGGCCGCGGCGATCGCGCCGAAGGTGTACGGGTCGTCCACGATCGGCGGGAAAAAGTCCACCGTCTGCACGAGGGCCGTGCCCTCGTCCAGCCTGTAGACGGCCGCGTCGTCGCTCACCTCCAGCCCCACCAGCAGGTTGGGGCTGGTCGGCAGGCGCAGCGCGGCCAGCAGGTTCGACAGGGCGCCCGGCCCCAGCTTCGACGCTCAGCCGGCGCAGGCCGCCATGCTGGTCAGGCGCACGCGCTCTCGCCCGTCGGTCATAGCCCGCCTCCAGTGATACACCTCACAGGGGTAGTGTACCACCGTTGGGGGGAGAGCGGCGAGCTACGCGGGCGTGTGGGCGTCGAGCTGCTGCACCAGGGTCTCGAACAGGTCGCTCTCGGTGATGATGCCGACCACGCGGTTCTGATCGTCCACCACTGGCAGGCCGCCGACCTTGTTCTCGATCATGAGCATGGCCGCCTCGCGCAGGCCGGTCTCGGGCGAGATCGCGAGCGGGCCCTCGGTCATGACCTCGTAGACCTTCACCTGGCGCAGGGCGTGGGCGATGTCGAGGGGGTCGAGGCCGGCGATGCGCATCACGTCGGCGCCGCGAATGTCGCCCAGGGTGATGATGCCGCGCAGCTCGCCGGTGTCAATCACGATCGGCAGCCGGCGCACGTCGTGCTCGCGCATCAGGGCCAGGGCGTCGGAGAGCGGCGCGGCGATGTTGATCGTCACCGCCGGCGTGCGCATGAAGTAGCGCACCTCTTGCTCGGCGGGGACGCGCTGGGGACGAGTCCTGGCTACCGTGGTCTCCATGGCGTGCCTCCTCTGGCTAGGCGCGGCTCTTGGCCCATGGTAGCGCCGCGCACGGCGCCCGGGCGGCGCATTCTGCTCACGCGCGGTGATCATCCGGCAACCGGCAGCGGGGCATTGCTGTTGCCCACCCCGGGGGGCTGGGGTACAATACCGCGGGCGAACCTGTTGCACGAGGACGCGCTTGATCCGTCTACAGACCCTCCCCAGACTCCTCGGGCCGCTGCTCGCGGCCCTCATCGTGGCCGGCTGCGGCGGCCCCGCCGAGCCCCCGCCCGCGGCCGCCCCCTCACCCGCGGCCACAGAGGCCGCGCCCGGCTACCCCCCCCCCGCCCCCCCGCCCACCCCCGGCTCCCCCGGCCCCCCCCCCCCCCCACCCCAACCCCCGCCCCCCCCCCC
>DAOLDO010000461.1:0-5648 GCA_035327325.1 Chloroflexaceae bacterium
GGATCGAGGACTTGCTCTGGGACGCGCGCAGCCAGGCGACTCTCCGCTGACTGCATCGCGGAAAGAACAAGGGGCCGGGCGGCGCCGCTCGGCCCCTTGTTCAGAGATTGGACCTTGGCGTCAGTTGGCCGCCATCTGGTCCTTTACCCACGGCGCGAAGCGCGAAAGCTTGTTGTAGACGCCGGGGAGCACCGGGTTGCCGCACTGGCTGCGCCTGCGACGTCCCGAGCGGGACACCGTCCTGTACCCCGAGATCAGCTACCCGTCCTACGCGATGGGCGCCCAGCTGGCCGGGGCTCGAGCCGTGCCGGTTCCCGTGGACGTCCGTGGCCTGCTCCAGCTCGACGCGATTCCGGCCGGCGAGGCAGACCGGGCGCTGGTGCTGTGGGTGAACTCGCCGTCCAACCCCACGGGCGCGCTCGATGATCTCGATGCGGCGGCCCGATGGGGACGGGCCCACGGGGTGCCGGTCCTTTCCATCGGCCCCGGCGCCCCCTCCCCCGAGTGCGCGGCCGGCCATCAGCAGGTCTGCGACCGCCAGTTCCAGCCGGGCTTCACCCACTGGGGCTCGTTCGCCGAGTATGTGGCGATTGACAGGGCCGACCTCAACCTGGTGCGTCTGCCCGACGAGCTCGACTACCTGACGGCGGCCAGCCTCGGCTGCCGCTTCGCGACCTCGTTTCGGGCCGTGGTGGACCAGGGCCGCGTCACCGCGGGCCAGTGGGTCGCCGTCCATGGCTGCGGCGGGGTCGGCCTCTCGGCCGTGATAATCGCCGCCGCCCTGGGCGCTCAGGTGGTCGCCATTGACATAACCGAGGAGAAGCTGGCCTTCGCCCGCTCGCTCGGCGCCACCGCCACGCTCAACGGCGCCACGACGGACGACCTGCCCGCGGCCGTGCGCGAGCTGACCGGCGGGGGCGCTCACGTCTCGCTCGACGCCCTCGGCAGCCCCACCACCTGCTTCAGCTCGGTCGCCTGCCTGCGCAAGCGGGGCCGCCACATCCAGGTCGGGCTGCTGCTGGCCGAGCAGAGCCGCCCGCCCATCCCGATGGACCTCGTGGTCGGCCGCGAGCTCGAGATCCTGGGCAGCCACGGCATGCAGGCCCACCGCTACGGGGCGATGCTCGAGCTGATCCGCTCGGGCAAGGCGCGCCCCGACCTCATGGTCGGCCGGACGATCGCCCTCGACGAGGCGCCCGCCGCCCTGGCCGACCTCGACACCTTCCGCGGCGTCGGCGTGACCCTGATTGACCGCTTCGCCGCGTGACCTGCGCGCTCCGTTGAGGGCGGCATCTCGCCGACACCGTCGTGCG
Source organism: Chloroflexaceae bacterium (assembly GCA_035327325.1). Lineage (GTDB taxonomy): Bacteria > Chloroflexota > Chloroflexia > Chloroflexales > Chloroflexaceae > CAIWXH01. The sequence goes on from DAOLDO010000461.1 coordinate 1,314, forward strand.
CGCCCGGCCGTCTCGTCGGACGACGAGGTCGCCTGGCGCCCCGGCGCTCGCCGGCTGCCTGTCCTCGTCAGGGCGCCGCGCCAGGGCCTCGCTCTCGGCGGCGCCGGCGAGCATAGCGCGACCCGCCACCGTGCCGTCCCTTGCGCCGCGGATATGCGTGTATGCGCAGATAATTGAGGTATCATAGAGAGAGGCCCTCACTGCTGTTCATGCCGGGTGAAAGAAAACCCTATGACCATCGCAGCACCTGGCCCCGTCGCTCTGCTCGGCTCGGGCGAGACCGGCCCGGTCGGCGGCGCCGTGTACGAGCGGCTGGCGCGCCGGGTTTCGTCGCCGCGCATCGCCGTGCTCGAGACCCCCGCCGGCTTTCAGCCCAACTCGGCCCGGGTGGCCGCGAGGATCGCCGAGGTTATGGGCGCCCGCTTGCGCGGCTACCGGCCGCGGATCGACATCCTCCCGGCGCGCCGCCGTGAGGGCCCCGCCGGCACCGAGGACCCGGAGGCCACGGCCCCGCTCCTGGCGGCCGACCTGATCTTCCTCGGCCCGGGCAGCCCGACCTACGCCGCCCGCCAGCTCCGCGACAGCCTGGCCTGGCGCCGCCTGGTCGCCCGCCACCGGCGCGGGGCGGCCCTCGTCACGGCCAGCGCGGCGACGATCGCCCTGGGCGCCTTCGCCCTGCCCGTGTACGAGATCTACAAGGTCGGCGCCGAGCTCCACTGGCAGCCCGGCCTCGACCTGTTCGGCCTCTATGGCCTGTCGCTGGTCTTCCTGCCCCACTGGAACAACGCCGAGGGCGGGGCTGAGCTCGACACGAGCCGCTGCTTCATGGGCCGCGAGCGCTACGCTGGCCTGGTCGCGCTGCTGCCGCCCGCGACGACCGTCGTTGGCATTGACGAGCACACCGTCCTGCTGGTTGACCTCCACGCCGGCATCGCCGAGGTGAGCGGCCGCGGCGCCGTGACCATCGCCCGCGGCGGCGAGGAGGACCGGGTGGCGAGCGGCGAGACGCTCGTCCTGAGCGAGCTCGGCCCCTTCCACCCCGCCGACCCGGCCGCCGGCGTGCCGCCCGAGGTCTGGGCCGAGCTTGACGCCGTGGCGGCCGCGCAGCCGCCCGCCGCCCCCGCGACGGTGTGCGCCCTGGTGGAGGAGCGCCAGGCCGCCAGGGCGCGGCGCGACTGGGCCGCCGCCGACACGCTCAGGCGGCAGCTGGCGGAGCTCGGCTGGCAGGTGCGCGACACCCCCGAGGGCCCGCGCCTCGGGCGCCTCGAGGGGCAGCCCGGCCCGCCCCTGGCCCACTGAGGCGCGGCCAGGGCCGGCGGGCCCCGCCGGATGACAGCGCGTTCATCTGGCGCCATCTGTGACGGGGGCCGTTCCCAGCGAGCGACGTCTGTGCTAGACTGCGCCTGCGCGTCGTCCGCACCCGCGAGGCTCTGCTGGGGCGCGCCGGGGGTGCCTTCTGCGCCTGGTCCTCTGAAGGACAGAGCCGCTCATGGCCGACGACCTCCCTCCAACGCTAAGGCGCGCGCGCCGGCGCCGCCGCCCATCTGTCGCGCTCCTCGTCGTGCTGGCGCTCATCGCCGGTCTGCTGGCCGTGGCCCGCCCCGCCGGGGCCCAGCCCGAGGGCCGGCGCCAGGTGACCCTGCCCGCCTTCCCGGGCGCCGAGGGGTACGGCGCCGCGACCGTCGGCGGCCGCGGCGGTCGCGTGATCGTCGTCAGCAACCTGAACGACTCCGGACCCGGCAGCCTGCGCGCCGCCCTCGAGGCCGTGGGCCCGCGCTTCGTGGTCTTCCGGGTCGGCGGGGTGATCAACCTCGCCTCGTCCATCACCGTCACCAGCGGGCGCCTCACGCTCGCCGGCCAGACGGCCCCGGGCGACGGCATCGTCCTCCAGGGCGCGGGGATCAGGATCAGGGCCGGCGAGGTGATCATCCGAGGGCTGCGCGTGCGCGTCGGCGACGCCCCCGGCGGCCAGCACCCCAGCACCCGCGACGGCATCGCCATCAACGGCCCCGCCCCCGACGGCGGCCCCGTGCGCAATGTGATCGTTGACCACTGCTCGATCAGCTGGGCGATCGACGAGAACCTCAGCCTCTCGCGCGCCGAGGACGTGAGCATCCAGTGGTCGCTCGTCAGCGAGGGGCTGAACAACAGCCTGCACGAGAAGCCCCGCCACAGCAACGCCCTGCTGATCGGCGAGGGCTCGCGCCGCGTCTCGGTACACCACAACCTGTTCGCCCACCACTGGTACCGCAGCCCCCTGGTGAAGGGCGCCACCTCGGTCGAACTGCTCGGCAATGTGATCTACAACTGGGGCGCGGCGGCCACCCTCTTCGAGGACGGCGGCGGGGACGGCCCCAGCGACGCCGTGATCGCCGCCAACAGCTACATGGCCGGCCCGTCGAGCCGCTCCCCGACGGCCATCCTCGTCCACCGCTCGACCAGCCGCGGCTCGCGGATCTTCATCGCCGACAACTCCGGGGCCCAGATCCTCGTCGAGGGCCCGCCCCTGCGCGGCGCCGCGCCTCTCGCCGCGCCCCCGCTCCCCGTCGCGCGCCAGGGCGCCGAGGGGGCGGCCCGCGAGGTTCTGGCCGCGGCCGGGGCCAGCGCGCCCCGCCGCGACCCGATCGACGCCCGCGTCGTGCGCGAGACCCGCGACGGCTCCGGACGCATCATTGACACGGTCGCCGAGGTCGGCGGCTGGGATGTGCTCGCCGCGTGGGAGCGGGGCGCGGCGCCCCTCGACGCCGACGGCGACGGCCTGCCAGACGCCTGGGAGCGCCTGCGCGGCCTTAACCCGCGCGACCGCTCCGACTCCTCGCGCCTGGCCCCAAGCGGCTACACCTGGATCGAGGAGTACGCCAACGCCCTGATCGTGGTGCCCGCCCCCGCGCCGGCGTCGAGCCGTCCCACGGTCGCCCCGCCGCCCGGCCCGGCCTCGCCGCCGTCCGCCGCGCCACAGCCGCGCCGGCCCGCGCCAGGGCTGCGCAACGCCGGCTTCGAGCAGCGCTGGCGCGACTGGCGGTTCGTCGAGCTGGGCGAGGGCGCCGGCAACATGTTCCCCAAGGCGGCCCGCACCGGCGAGTACGGCGCCCTCATCCGTGGCGCGGGGCGCATCGAGCAGCGGGTCGAGGGCCTGGCGCCCAACACCGCCTACGTCCTCGTGGGCTACGTGCGCTCCACCAGCCCCCGCTCGCGCTCGGGGCTCCATGTCAGCGGGCACGGCGGCCCCGCCGTCGAGGCGTTCACCTCGAGCGGCGCGTACGAGCGGCTCACCCTGACCTTCACCACTGGCCACGGGGCCACCAGCGCCGTGATCGCCTTCGTCGCCCCCCGGAGCGACGACCGCATCCACTTCGCCGACGACCTGACCCTCTCGCGCGCCGACTGAGGGCGGGCGCCCACGGTCAGCGACATGCGTATCGCCGGCGTCAGCCCGGTAGCAGCCCGTATGGGGATGCTGTTGCGGCCTTCATCCTGCATCCCTCAGCCTGCATCCCTCAGCCTTTCATCCCCGGCGCCGAGCTCCACCCGCAGCCCGCCGCCGACCGCGGCGATCAGGTTGTAGCACAGGCTGAAGAGCAGCGTGGTCAGGGCCACCCCCAGCCCCCCCACGATCGTCAGCCCCGCGGTCAGGAGCGCGAACAGGGCCCCCGCCCGATCCGCCATGCTCCGCAGGCTGGCCGCCGTGTCGGCCAACCCCAGGAAGGCTAGCGGGTCCAGGCTGGCCACCGTCTGCCCCAGGAAGCTCAGCTCGTAGGGGCTCATCTGCCCGAAGGCCGCGCTCGCCTGCTGGATCGCCAGCACGCACAGCCCCGCCAGCCCCGCCGCCGGCAGCAGCGCCACCAGCCACCCCAGCACCAGCCCGACCCGCAGGGCCGAGCGCAGCGAGATCTTTCTGACCGTGTACAGCATCCGTTGCTCCTTGTGACCTGGCCGGCGGGGCGCGGCGCCCGCGCCACCTTGCCGTCTAACCCTGCACCCTCAAGCTCTGCGCCGTCGCCCCGCGACCAGGGCTCGTGCTCTCGCGAGCCATGGGGCCCGCGCGAAACATGGCTCTTTCTGCCGATAGGCCCTTGCCCGGCCCGCTGTTATGCTCTGTCCGTCACGCAGACATTCCCTAGCGCAACGATGTAGGAGGAACCCATGGCCGGTCCCCTTGGCTCCAATATCAAGTTCGCCGTGGCCAACAACGCCGACGGCAGGCTCGAGGCCTTCGCCCGCGGCGCGAACAACGCCCTCTACCACATCTGGCAGACCGCGCCCAACGGCGCCTGGGGCAGCTGGAGCAGCCTGGCCGGCGCCGTCACCAGCAACCCCGCCGCCGCGCGCCACGCC
>DAOLDO010000462.1:0-5640 GCA_035327325.1 Chloroflexaceae bacterium
GGGCGACAGCGATGCCGCCCTCGCCCTGGTCGACCCTGAGCTGCCCGAGCGCGAGCAGTTCGCCCGCGAGGCGGTCGGCCGGATGCGCGAGTATCTCACCAGTCCGGCCAGCCCGACCGGCGCGCTTGAGGGCGTCACCATCGAGCCGGTGGTCGACGGCGTCGGCCGCAGCGTGTGGCAGTTCGCCCAGAAGCGCTGGTGCTACCGGGCCGAGCTGGTCAGCCGGGCTGAGCGCTGGTACGTCAGCCGGTGGGGGCAGACCAGCGTCGATTGCCGCTAACGGAAAGGAGCCACGCTATGTCACAGCTGCTCTGGCGCGTGGAGGGGGCCAGCCTCGCCCCCAATCTCGCTCAATGGCAACAGGGACTGACCCTGCATCTGCTCTTTCAGCCGCTCACCCTGATCGTCGCCCGGCGCGACGGCCACACCCGGCGCTACCTGGCACTCACGGGCTGCCCACAGTGCCGCCCCGACGGCTGCGACCGGGTCTGCCACCGCGCGCTCTTCGAGCAGCTCGTCCGCACCACCCTGCCCGGCGTCACGCTCGTCCCCACCTCGCGCCTCATCCCCCGGCCAACCGAGACGCGACGACTGCTGGCGACACCCCGCCATGTGGATGCCCGCCCGCTCGACGCGGCGTTTCTGGAGCAGTGGGACGAGGGCCGGCTCGTCACCACCTGGTCGCGGCTGCATGCGAAGCCGCAGCCCATCCGGGTTGGCGCCCTGCTCACCGTCGGACAGGAAGGGCCGGACCCACGGCAGGTCGTGCAGGCCCGCGGCTGGTCGACGAGCCGGGTGAAAACGCTCCTCTATCGCGCCGCGTTCGAGCACGCCATACCGAGCACGGCGCCCATCTCCAGCCGCGCCGGTGAGCCACTGCTGCACGCCCTGCGCGATCCGCAGCTGCTAACAGGGTCGGCGCCTACAGCTCCGGTCATGCCAGAGCCGCCGGCGTTGCCGGAAGGGGGGAACGTCGGCCCTCAGTTCACGCAGGGTGAGCTCGTAGCCACAGCCCCCGAGGAGGCGTGATGGCAAAGCCCTTCGTGCTCACCCAGCGCGACGTGGACATCCTCCAGTCGCTCTCACAGGTGCGCTACCTCACTGTGCAGCACCTCCAGTGGCTGCACTGGACAGCCCGCTGGCGCGAGCACGAGCGGGCCGCCCGCGAAGCCGGAACAGTCAACCGACGACCGAATAACGCCTACGTGCGTGCGGCCGGCCTCGTCGCCCACGGATTGCTTGTCGCCATCCAGCGCACCGCCGAGCGTGCGGTCACCATTTACAAGCGGCTGCCGCTCTGCCTGAGCCTCACCCAGGCGGGGGCCGAGGTGCTGGCCTGCGAGCGCGACCTGGTGATCGAGCAGCTGTGGTATGACGAGCGGGCCGCTCGCTCCGCCACCACGCTGGAGCACAGTCTGGGCATCGGCGCCTTCTACGCCGCGCTGCGGTCTGAGCTAGAGTACCGGGGCCGCCCGCTGGAGGACTGGGCCTCCGACCAGGTGCTCTGCACCGACTACGACTCGGTCGTCGTCGCCGGGGTCGGCCACGCGCTGCCGATCATTCCCGATGCCACCTTCACCCTCGACGGCCAGCGCTACTTCGTCGAGGTCGACCGCGGTACTACCCGCCTCGAGCAATGGCGCAAGAAGGCCCTGGCCTACGACGCCTACGGGCGCGACCCCCGCCTCCGCGAGCGCTTCGGTGCCACCGACGCGATCATCCTCATCATCTCCCCGCCCGGCAAGCGGCTGCTCGCGGTGGCTCGCACGATCGCTGCCGTGCACGGTGGCGTGACGGATCGCTACCGCTTCCTCGCCGAGGAGCGCGTCCACCCCTTCAGCATCCGCCGGCGCTGGCAGCAGATTGAGCGGGTGTCCTTCCCGGCTGGCCGGCGAGGAAGTGAGGGCGGGCTGCCCCAGGTGACGTTTTCAGACGCCGTGCTCTGGAACCCGCTCCCTGGCGAGGGGTCGGCATGAGTGGCAGCGCCGGCACATCAGGGCGGACGCCGCTGTCGATGCAGACCGAGTACGCCCGGCAGCAGCAGTTCATCACCTTCGGGATGCTGCTCCTGCTGCTCGGCCCGCTCACGCTGGCAGCCGCCGGGGTTATCGCTGGCGTCGTCGGTCGCCGGCCGCGCTGGATGGCGGTCACCGCTGGTGCCGGCGTGCTGGCACTCGCCGTCGCCGGTGCGCTCTGGCGCAGCTACTACGAGCTCGCCCTGGAGGCCTGGGTGGAGTGGTCGACGGCCTATAGGACCCTGCTCGTAGCGCAGGCTGGCGGGAGGAGCCCAGACTACTGGGCGTTAGCCCTCTCGTGCTGGCCACCCCTCTGGCGCTGGTGGCAGTGGAGCCTGGCGGCCGCCCCCTTCGCCGCGCTGAACCTGCTGAACAGCCGGGTGCGCTCGGCGGCCGAGCTGGAGGAAGAGCGCTTCGCCAAAGAGGAGCAGGCTGCGGCCGAGCGCGAGCGCAAGGCCCGGCAGAGCCTGGCTAAGGCCCCCGAGAGCACAAACGGAGCGATGGTGTTGGGCGTGCCGCTCACCGACGGCGATTTGCCCTGGCTCCAGGGCAACCTGTTCACCTACCCGGCCGACAGCATGGGCCGCCACGGCGCGGTGATCGGCTCATCGGGTATGGGCAAGAGCGAGACCGTGCTGCGGCTCGCCGCCGGTGCGCGGCAGACCTACGGCTGGAAGGTGTTCTTCATCGACTGCAAGGGCGAGCAGGCCCTGCAGGACCGCTTCGTCGCCACGATGCGCGGAGCTGGCGCCCAGACCATCGGCGTCTTCCCCCAGCAGCCGCTGCGCGGCTGGCAGGGTGACAGCGTGGCGTTGCTCAACCGACTGCTCGCGGTCATGGATTACACGGAACCGTATTACAAAGACCTGACCAAGATGCTGCTCAACCTGACTCTGGAGGCGCCGGGCGGCCCGCCACGCTCCAGCCAGGAGCTGCTCGAGGGGATGGTACTCGCCCGGCTGCGCCAGCGCTACGCCGGCCGGCCCGAGGTGGACGAAATCGACGGCCTGCGACCCCGCGACGCGGCGGCCTCCTACAACCGCTACCGCGCCTTCTTCAAAGCCCTCGGCAGCGGCCTCGATGGCAGCCCCGACGATGCTGACACCTGGAGCTTCGATACGGTCGACGCCGGCTACATCCTGCTCGACGGCTTGACCCTCAAGGACCAGACCGCCTCGTTCGGGCGCTACCTGATCGAGGATTTCGCCCACTACGCCGCCCGCCGCAAGCCCAAGGACGAGCGGGTGTTGCTGATCATCGACGAGTACCCGGTGATCGCCTTCAGCGGGGCGGGCACGGCCAGCCTCTTCGAGATGGTGCGCTTCCACGGCGCCTCGATCATCGTCACCGGCCAGAGCTACGCCGGGATGGGCGAGGGCTTCGACCGCATCCTCGGCGCCGCGGAAACCCTGTTCCTCCACCGCTGCGGCGACCCGGACAAGCTCCTGCCCCGCGCCGGCCAGCGCCTCACGTTGAAGCGGCGGGTGGGCTTCTCCGAGCGGGGCATCGGGCGCGGGGCTAGAGAATTCGCCACCGGCGCCGGCTACCTCGCCGTGGACGAGGAGCTCAAGATCCACCCCAACGACGTCAAGGAGCTGCCTCGCGGCGAGTGCTTTGTGATCGCCGGCGGCCGCGCCCAGCGCGTGCTGGTCAAGCGCGTGCCCAGTGGCATCCCCTTGCCGGCAGGGGCGGCCGCCTCGCCGACCCCACATACGCCGAGCCCGGCCGCCGTGCCACACGCCTCCTTCACTGTGCTCGAGGTCGAGCGACCTGACCCGCCGGTGATCGCCGCTACCCCTGACCCAACGCCAGCACCACTCGCCGTGCCGACACCACCGATCTCGCCCCAGGAGCCTGCGCCCGCCTACGACGACGAAGACCGTGACTGACAAGGAGAACGCCAGATGCGACTGAACGCCCTGACCCAACGCCCAGCGTATGTCCGCCGCGCGCTCATGCTCCTGTTCGCTCTCGTGACCCTGCTCGGGCCGCCGCCCCCGTTCGCCGCCGTGCACGCCGCCGAGGGGCCGTATCACGAGGAGAACGGCCGGGTCGTCATCGAGGCCGAGCACGCCACGACCACCCTCGACCGGGCCGGTGCTACATGGCAGCGACGCGCCGATCGTCCGGACACGGCCGGCGAGGGGCTGCTCTACGTCAGCCCCAACGCCGGCAGCTGGTTCGGCGGCAGCACCGGCCCCGAGGCCCAGTACCCGATCACCTTCCACCAGAGCGGCACCTATGTCGTCTGGGTGCGCGCCGTGGCCGACAGCAGCGGCGACAACTCGGTGCGCTTCGGCCTGAACGGCGAGCCGGTCGGCGTGCTCGCCACGACCAGCGGCGGGGCCTGGGCCTGGTCGTCCGACCTCACCGACTACGGCGGGCGGGCCACCCTCCGCGTGACCGCCCTCGGCACCCACGTCCTGAGCCTGTGGGCGGCAGAAGACGGGGCCCGCATCGACCGTATCCTGCTTACGACCAACCTGAGCGAGGCGCCCAGCGGCGCGGGGCCCGCCGAGAGTATGCGTGGCGGCGCAGCGCCGGCGCCGGCTCCGCCGCCCGCCCCGAGCAGCGGCGAGCACCCGATGGGCTGCTCCTCGCGCGAGGTCTGGCTCGACGCCCAGGACTGGTGGGCGAGCACGCCCGGGCGGGTCGGCCGCGATGGTGATGCCGGCGACGACTTCGGCCACCTCCACACCGGCCTCTGCTTCCCAATCACCGCCGAGCTGAGGGGCGTCGTGCCGCTGCGTGTGCGCAGCGTGCTGCACCACAACCCCGGGCGCTTCCGCGAGATCGAGGTGCAGCTCTACCAGAGCGACGAGGCGAACATCGTGGCCGCCGAGCGGCACTTCGAGCGCCGGCTGAGCACGTGCACGCAGAGCGGCGGCCAGCTCTCGGACGGCGGGATGACCTGCACCTGGTGGGACACGATCGCCGTGGACACGCGCAAGGCCCGCTATGACGGTGAGGTGCAGTTCCGCGTGCGCGCGTTTGTCAGCGAGCCGGACGGCAAGGACATGCGCACCTCGACCAGCCTGCACGCCACGCTGCGCAACGGCGGCCGGCGCTGGTTCGACGGGCTCTACCAGGACCTGAGCGACCTGGAGGGCCGCGGCTGGTACACCGGCCTGAACTACGCCGCCGCCCGGCTCAAGAACGGGCCGCGGCTGCGGGAGGCAGTCAGTGGGGTGTGGCGCGTGCCGGTCGCCCTCGTACGCGGGGCCGAGGGCGGCACGGTGACCGGCTGGTACGCCGGCGTCGATACCGACTTCCACCGGGGCAACCCCGGCCTCCCGCTCTGCCCGGCGGGCGTCAAGCAGCCGAACGGCATCCCCCAGTGCGGCAGCGCGCCCTTCAGCGGCAACCTGACTATCGACACCCGCCAGCTGAGCAACGGCTGGCACCGGCTGCTGCTGAAGACCGACCAGTATGACCCGCAGACCGGCTCGACCCACTCCGGCGTCCTGGCCACCTACTTCCTGGTCAACAACTGATGTGGCAGGACCGCACAACAGGGGGCGGGAGGCTCGCCCTGCTGACGGCGGGCCTCCTCCTGGCCGCGCTGGTCTCGGGCATCGCGGGGAGCAGTGCGGGGGCCCGCCCTGCCTCGCTCGCCCTTGCCCGC
>DAOLDO010000463.1:0-5640 GCA_035327325.1 Chloroflexaceae bacterium
AACGATAAGCGTGTGCGAGTTTGAGCTTAGGGGTCGCTGGACAACGATAAGCGTGCGCGAGTTTGAGCTTAGAGGGCGCGGGATTAGGGCGGGCGGGCGCCGAGCAGAACGCGGGGTGCCGAGAGCAAATCCGGGCGTGGCCAATGGCAACGTCGGCTGGTTCGTCCTGGTAATAGGCATCGGCTACGATAGGCCGTCGGATGGCTCACCCCAGCGGGTGTGCCTCCAGGGCGCCCACGTTCTATCAAGCCTAGCACCCGAGGTGTCCCATGCCTGCTCGCCAGGACTATCTCCTGCCAGCCTCGACCATCTTCCACGACCGCGCCGTCCTCGACGCCATTCGCGCCATGCCCGACTACGCGCCGACCAACCCCGCCTACAGCCTCGAGCGCATGAACGACCTCGAGGCCGCCCTGCGGCTCGCCGAGCTCGAGCACGAGCGCAACCAGCTGTCCACCGACAGCAGCCGCCGGCGCCTGATCTTCGCTCACTGGGCCTTCCACGACTGCATGCTCGGCGGCAAGCGCACCGTCGTCTCCCAGTACGGCCCCAACTCCGACAACGTTCGCGCCGTGGGCCTGAAGCGCCGGTCCGAGCACAAGCGCCCCAGCAGGTCCCGCCGGGTCTCGTCGTAGCCCCTCTCCACCGCGGGACGCGGGACGGCTGATCGGCCCTGGCCATCCGACAACCCTTGATCAGCGGCCTGTCCCTCGCGCTTCATACATGAACGGCCCCCGCGCTCGCTCGCCATCTCGGGAAGCGGCACGGGGGCCTTTGACGCCGGGCCGGCGACGGCGCCTGCGGGCGGCCCGGGCTTTGACGGGAAGCCCCTTATGCCCCTGGCCCGCCCTCTTCGCCGTGGCGCCAATCCTTCGCGTGGCGGATCAGCACCGCGGCAAGCTCCCGCCCGATGGGCACCACAGGCGCGGCCTCATCGTTGCTCAGGACGATCACCATCGTCTCTGCGCCGAGCTCAAGGTGCATGTAGGAGCGGTATCCGGGGGCGGCGCCGGCATGCCAGACGCGCCGCTCCCCCCCGAGGTCGCTGACAAACCACCCGTACCCGTAGCCGGTCTGAAAGCCCGGGGTCGCCGTGTGCGGGGCGAAGAGCCTGGCCCGCGCCTCGGGCGGCACGAGCCTGTCTGTTCTCAGCGCCTCCCCCCAACGATAGAGATCCTCCGCGGTTGCGTAGAGGTCGCCCATGGCGAAAAACGAGGTGGGGTCACAGTACGCGGCGCGCTCATCGCCCGTGCGGTAGCCGAGCGCGAGCCTCGTAGCGTCCGCCTGGTCCACCGCGCTGCCCGTGTCGTCCATCGCAAGCGGTGCAAAGATCCGCTGCTCCAGAAACGCCAGGTAGGCGCGCTCGGCCGGAAGGGAGGGGCTCGCCACCCGGCCGATGATCGTCCCCAGGATGACATAGCCGGTGTTGCTGTAGGCAAACCGGGCGCCGGGCACGCCGGTCAGGGGCTGGTCGGCCACCAGCGCGATCAGCTCCTCGGCGCTCACCGCCCGCTGCGACACGTCCTCCCAGAAGCCTGGCGTCGCGGTGTAGTCGGGGATCCCCGACGTATGCACGAGCAGCTGATGGATGGTTATCGGCTGCCACGCGCGCGGGCAGCCGCGCAGATAAGGGCAGATCGGCTCGGCGAGGTCGAGGCGCCCTTGCTCGTGCAGCATCACGATCGCCATCGCGGTGAAGGCTTTGGTCAGCGAGGCGATCCGGAAGGTTGTTGTCGGCAGGTTGGGCCGGCCCTCAGCGCGATCGGCCCAGCCGTACCCTTGCTCGATGACAATCTTGCCTTCGTACACCACCAGCACGACGCCGCTGAACTGCCCGCCGGCCCTCAGCCGGCTCAGATAGGTGTCAATAGTCCCTGCCATCCGAGCTGTGAGGGTGTCCTCGCCAGGGTCAAGGGGCGGGGATAGGCGTGGCGCGTGGGGCTCGCCCTGGCCTGGGGCTAAGAGCCTCGTCACGACCGCAGGTTGCGGAGGTGTGCCGCACGCGCTACCGAGCAGGCCGCACGCACAGAGGAGACAGCAGAGCAAGGAAAGCCGCCGATGTCCCATGGCTGACCGCTCCTTCTCACTGCCGCATTGCTTTGCCGCGGCGCTGTGTCGCGAGATGCTCCACGGTCGGCGAGCTGGAAGCGCTGCCACACAGGGCGGCGGCAGCGGCTCCCTCGCGCCCCTCGAGTGAACCACAATCGCGCCCCCGGCTGGTCGCCCAAAGGCCGACAAGCAGGGCGACAGACTGGTAGACAGCGCCGGCCCGTCCTGCTACACTGCTCGAACCGGCGGGCGGCAAGCGACGCGAATGGGGCTCGTATGGAGCACGCGCATTCGTTCGGGTACTGGCTCCGGCGCCGCCGCAAGGCCCTGGACCTGACCCAGGCGGCGCTGGCCGACCGCGCCGGTTGCACGCCTGGGATGATCAAGCGGCTCGAGGCCGAGGAGCGTCGCCCCTCCCGCGAGCTCGCCGCGCGGCTCGCCACTGTGCTCGCCATTCCAGACGCCGAGCGCGCCGCCTTTCTCCAGCTTGCCCGTGGACACGGCGCTGCCGCCGACCTCGCCGCCGCCGAGGCGCCCGTGCTCGCGCCGGACGTCGCTCGCTCCCTGGCAACGCCTCCCCAAGCCCACACGGCCAGGCTGCCGCCAGCCATTCCCGTCCCGCTGACGCCCCTGCTCGGGCGCGCGACCGAGGTGGCAAAGGTGGCGGCTCTCCTGAGTCAGGAGTCGGTTCGGCTGCTCACCCTCACCGGGCCGGGCGGCGTCGGCAAGACCCGGCTTGCCCTCGCGGTGATCGAACAGGCGAAGGGCCAGTTCGCTGACGGGGCACGGTTCGTGGATCTTGCGCCGGTCCACGACCCGACCCAGGTGCTGCCCACGATCGCCCGCGCACTCGGGCTGCGCGAAGATCTACAGTTCGGGCAGCCTGACCAGCTCGCCACAGCGTTGTCGGGCAGCAAGCTACTGCTGGTGCTCGATAACCTCGAGCAGGTGCTCCAGAGCGCCCCGCTTCTGGCCGCGTTGCTCGAGCGCTCCCCAGGGCTCAAGCTGCTGGTCACCAGCCGGGCGGCCCTGGGCCTGCGCGGCGAGCACGAGGTCGTCGTGCCGCCGCTCCCCGTGCCTCCGGTTGAGCGGCCTCTCGATGTGGCCGCCATCGCCGAGTACGCGGCGGTGCAGCTCTTTGTGGAGCGCGCGCAGGCCGTGCGCACGGCCTTTCGCGTGACGGCCGAAAACGCCCCCCTCATCGCCGCTATCTGCGCCCGCCTGGACGGGCTGCCCCTGGCCCTTGAGCTCGCCGCTGCCCGGGTGCGCGTCTTCACGCCGGAGCTCCTGCTGGCGCGGCTCGACGATCGGCTGCCACTGCTCAGCGGCGGGCCGCGGGACCTGCCTGCCCGCCAGCAAACTATCGCCAACACGATCGATTGGAGCTACCAGTTGCTCGAGGCCGATGCCAGGCGGCTCTTTGTGCGGCTTGGGGTCTTCGCGAACGGCTGGAGTCTTCAGAGCGCCGAGGAGGTCGTCGCCGATGAAAAGCTCTCCGCAGCTGCGGTCGCGCCAGCCCTGGAGCAACTGGTGGCAAGCAGCCTGGTGCAGGCGCAGGCGAGCGGCGCCGCGCTGCGCTTTCAGCTGTTGGAAACCGTGCGCGTGTACGCGCTGGAGCGCCTGTGGGCGAGTGGCGAGGCGGCGGCGTTGCAGCGGCGCCACGCCGAGTATTTTCTGCGCCTGGCCGAACAGGCGGCGCCGGAGCTACGAGGCGAGCGGCAGGCGTGGTGGCTGACGTGGCTGGAGGTTGAGCACAGCAATCTCCACACAGCCCTGGAGTGGGCCGCCCAGCAGAGCGACGGAGAGCTTGGCGCCCGCCTCGCCGGCGCCCTCTGGCGCTTCTGGTACACACGAGGTGATTGGCAGAACGCGCGTGAGCGTCTTGCTCAGGTCCTTTCTTCTACCACTGGAAAGCCCTCCTTGCCGCGCGCACTGGCTCTCCATGGGGCAGGCGTGCTCGCGAATGCACAGGGCCACCGGGCTGCGGCGCAGCGGTATCTGACTGAAAGCCTGGCGCTGCTCGAGCAGCTTGGCTCCCTTGAGGGGCAAGCCGAGGCGCTGCATATGCTCGGGGTCGTCGCGTGGGGGGATGGCGATCCGCGGCGCGCGACCGAGTACTTGACCACGAGCCTGGGCTTACGGCGGAGGGGGAATGATCTGCGCGGTGTGGGCGCTACCCTCAACGCCCTGGCCGAGGTGGCCTGGTTTTCTAACGGCGACGCCGAGGGGGCGCAGCTCTTCCTCGAAGAGAGCCTGGCGATGTGCCAGGCTACCGGTGATCAACTGGGGATCGCACAAGGTCTCCTGGGCCTGGGTGAGCTTGCCTATGTACGGGGCGCGCTCGAACGTGCACAGGGGCTGCTGGAAGAGAGCCTGCGGTTGTTCCAGCGACTCGGGCACGAGTGGGGGATCGCGAATAGCGAGCTTGTCCTCGGGCAGATAGCGCGCGACACAGGCGCTGCCGAACGCGCGGAGAAGTTCTTTGCTGGGAGCCTCGCCCGCTTTCAAGCGCTCGGCGACCAGAGCGGTCTTGGCCGCGCCAGGTCGCTCCTTGTGGAACTTGCGCGGGTTCGCGGAGGGAGCGAGGATGCGTAACGAGCCGTCCGGACGCCGCAGTGGCGCACCGGCGAGCGCGGTGAACGGTCATCGGCAGAGAGGCCAGGCCGCCGATAGGTTGTGCTCAGCGCCACGGGCCGGCGACGGCGCCTGCGGGCGGCCCTGAGTCAGGCGGGCGGCGGGTCGGCCAGGCGCGCGCGCAGCTCCACCCGCCTGAGCTTGCCGGCGGCGGTGCGGGGCAGCTCGGCCACCAGGGCGACGCGCCGGGGCACCTTGTAGGCCGCCAGGCGCTCGCGGCAGTGGGCGATCAGCGCCTCGGGGCTCACGGCGGCGCCGGGCCGGGGCACGACGAAGGCCACGGGCACCTGGCCCCACTGGGGGTCCTCGGCGCCGACCACGCCGGCCTCGGCCACGGCGCGGTGGGACAGCAGGGCCGCCTCGACCTCGGCGGGGTAGACGTTCTCGCCGCCGGAGATGATCAGGTCGGTGCGCCGGTCCACCACGTACAGGTAGCCCTCGGCGTCGAGGTAGCCGAGGTCGCCCGTGTGCAGCCAGCCGTCGCGGATCGCCTCGGCGGTGGCCTCGGGGCGCCCGTGGTAGCCGGGGGTGACCATCGGCCCGCGCACGCAGATCTCGCCCACCTCGCCGGGCGCCGCGTCGCGCCCCTCTGCGGCGATGCGCAGCTCGACCGGCAGCAGGGGCTGGCCGGCCGAGCCGAGCTTGCGCAGGGCGTCGGCGGGGGCCAGGGTCGCCGCCTGCGAGGCCGTCTCGGTCATGCCGTAGGTCTGCACCACGGGCACGCCGCGGGCGGCGCAAGCCTCGAGCAGGGGCCGCGGCGCCGGGCCGCCGCCGAGCAGCGCGCAGCGGAAGTGCGGCGGGAAGGGCCGCTCGCCGGCGGCCTCGAGCATGCGCTGGAGCATCACGGCCACCACCGAGGCGACCGACACGCCCTCCCCCTCGATCGCGGCCAGGGCCGCGCGCGGGTCGAAGCGCTCGTGCAGCCCCCCGGGGAGGCCGAAGATCGCGCCGCGCAGC
>DAOLDO010000464.1:0-5634 GCA_035327325.1 Chloroflexaceae bacterium
GTAGTCGTAGTCGTCGCCGCGGAAGTCCGGCGTCGGGATGAGGGTCGGGCGGGGCGAGGGCTGGAGGGCGGGCATCGCCGCCGCCGGCGCCGGGGCCGGCACCACCGCAGCCCCCAGGCTCAGGGTCGCCAGACCGAGGAGCGCCAGCGCGAAGCCGAGAAGTTGTCGTCCCATACGCGTCTTCTTTCCCTTGGGGGCCGCCCCCCGCGCATGCACATACGACCGTTATAGCACCTGGCCCTTACCGGCGCAGGGTCGCCCGGTCGAGCGGCGCCGCGCCCGGCGCGGCCTGCAGCTCGATGGGCGGCGTGCCGGGCGTGACCACGACCGCCTGCTCGGTCAGGTTGTTGGTCTCGTCCTGCTCACGCACCGCCCCCTCGGGGTCGCGGACCGCCCCCGTCTCGTCGCGGTTCCAGCTGTCCACCAGAGCGTAGAGCACGCTGGTCCCGTTGAAGAAGGTGCCCGACCAGGTGCTCGCCGCCCGCACGAAGCCTGTGGGGCTCGTGTCGCTCGTGGCGGTGCTCACCAGGCTCACGCTCTGGCCGGGGGCGAGGGTGCCGGTGTAGAACCAGGCGAGGCCCTGGCACGGCGTCGCCGTCGTGCCGCAGATATCGTTCCAGCGGTCGTTCACCGCCGGCCTGCGCGAAGGGTTGATGTAGAGGTCAACCCAGAAGTTGCTCGCCGGCCCGTCGCCCCTGTTGGTCACCGTCACCGCGATCTGGACGGGCGTGTAGGCTACGTTGCTCGCCCGCGTGACGGAGACGCTGCCCACCAGCTCGGCCCGCTCGACCCGGCCCTGGACGACCGGCAGGTAGACGAACAGCCCCTGCTCGCGGTAGCCCATGTCCACATTGGCCACCTGGCCGCCCGGCGCCAGGTCTAGCCTGGCGACGGGTCCGTCGCTGTCGGTGGCCTCGGGACCGACGTTCGGCGCCACGGGGAAGAAGCCGGTCGGCTGGGCGAAGCTAACCGTGGCCCTGCCCTCGGGCAGGTCGGCGAAGCTGTAGCCGCCGTCGGCGGCGGTCGCCGTGGCGCGCACCAGCGGCTGGGCCGCGAAGGTCGGCGTGAGGGTCAGGGTCACCCGCACGCCCTCGAGGCGCCCGGTCTCGGCCGGGTCGCGCACGTTGTTGCGGTTGGTGTCCACCCAGACCAGGCCGCCGATGGCGCCCGTGCCGCGCAGGCCGGCGTCCACGCTCAGCAGCTGCTGGCCGCCGGTCAGAGTGAACTCGGTCGTCGTTCCGTCGGCGCGGGCGTCGTTGTCGCCATCCGTGGCGATGGCGCCGGCGCCGTCGTTGGTGAAGACGTAGCCCGCCTGCGGAACGAAGCGCAGGCTGTAGGTCCCCGGCGCCAGGTCGGCGAAGGCGTAGCGGCCCGCCTGGGCCCCCGCGGCGGTCGTGGTGGCCGAGATGACCGCGCCGCCGCGCAGCAGCTCGACGCCCACGCCCGGCACGCCGGGCTCGCCCGCGTCGAGGCGCCCGTTGCCGTTCACGTCGAGCCAGGCCAGGTCGCCCACGGTGGTCAGCGACACCAGGCCGAAGTCCACGTCGAGGTTGTCCGGCGGCACCGCGCCGAAGCTGTCGCCCACGGCGTCGCTGTCGGTCGCCTCGGTGGCCGTCAGCACGTTGGTCGGCCCGAGGGCGAAGCCGGCCGGCGGGGTCACGCCGACCACGCGGAAGCCGGCGGCCGGCGGCGCGCCCGTCACCGCGTAGTTCGCCCCGAGGTCGGCGCTCGCGGTCGAGGTGGCCGTCATCACCACGGTCGGGTCGCCCGAGTTGATCGTGCCGGTCGTGCTGATCGCCAGGGTCACCACGGCGCCGGCGATGCCGCTCTCCCCGGCGTCCTGGACGCCGTCGCCGTCGAGGTCGTTCCAGACCAGGTCGCCGATGCGGTTGAGCCCGAGGAAGCCGGCGTCAACCGTCGTGAGGCTGGCGCCCGACCCTTCCATGGTGAAGGCGTCGGTGCATCCGTCGGGGTTGGCGTCGTTGGTGTCGTCGTCGCCGGTCGCGCCCGCCCGCACCGTTGGCGTGAAGTCCGCCGTCGCGGCGAAGCAGAGCCTGTAGCCGGCCGGCGCCGCGCCGACCCCGCTCGGCAGGATGCCGGTGATCGCGTAGGCGCCCGTCGCGTCGGTCACGCCCTGGCCGAGGTCGGGGCCGCCCCCACTCGCCTGCAGGGTGACGGTGACGCCCTCCATGCCCGGCTCGCCCGCGTCGAGCCGGCCGTCGCGGCTGCTGTCGAACCAGGCCGTGCCGGCGAGGCTGCCCGCCCTGAAGTAGCCGAAGTCCGCCGTCAGCTTGAGCCCGCTGGTCGCGGTCATGGCCAGGGTGCCGGTATTGGCCGGCGACGGCGTGAAGCCCGCCGGGGTGGCGCTGGTGAGCGTGTAGCTCCCCGGCCTGACGGTGAAGGTCACCACGCCGGTCAGCCCGGTCGTCTCGCTGTCGGGCGGCGCGGTGTCGAGCGAGATGTCCACGCCGGCGATGCCGGCCTCGCCGGCCTCAAAGCTGTTGTTAACCGCCACCAGCTCGTCGAAGACGCGGGCGGTGATCGTCACATTCTGGAAGTAGCCCTGGTCGCGCGCGACCTGCTGGCCCGGGGCCAGGGGCTGGTCGGCCAGCTGGGCGGCGCCGTCGCTATCGCCGTCGTCGTCGCCCTGGTCGGGGTCAGTCAGGAGCCAGGTCCCGTCGGGCGCCTGGAAGGTCAGGGTGTAGGCCGAGGTGCCGCCGCCCGGCAGGCCGGTGAAGCTGTAGACGCCCGTGGCGGTCGTAGTGGCGGTGCGGGTGATCTGCGTGGCGAGGTCGGGCAGGCCCACGTCGAGGGTGAGCGTGACCGTCACCCCGGCCAGCGGCCGGTCGTCTGGGCCGTCCGAGCGCCCGTCGGCGTCGGCGTCCTCGAAGGCCAGGCCGCCCACGGCCGCCAGACCGCGCAGGCCGGCGTCGTTGTCGCCCCGGCTCGCGCCGAAGGGGACCGGGCCAAGGTCGATCGTGCTGGTGGCAATGGCGCCGGCCGTGGCCAGGTCGCTGTCGCCGCCGGTGAAGAAGGCGAAGTTGCCCGGGTCGGGGTTGGTGAAGACCAGGGTGTAGCTGCCCGAGACCACGTCGGTGAAGGTGTAGGCGCCGGTGGGCGAGGTGGTGGTAGTGTCCACCACGCTGGCGCCCAGTCGCAGGGCCACCTCGACGTTGGCGAGCCCGGGCTCGGCCGATTTCAGGCCGTCGAGGTCGCGGTCGAAGAAGACTGTGCCGCTGATGGTTCCGGTGCGGAAGTAACCGAAGCTGTTGGCCCCGGCGGGCTCGCCGGCAAGGGAGCTTTCGCCGCTGAGGATCAGGCCGTCGCCGAGGGCGGTCGTGATCGTGACCGGGTTGGCCCAGCCAGGCGAGGGGTTCAGGCCCTCCGGCACGGCGGCCTCGTCGAGCCTGAGCCTGTAGCTGCCCGGGCGCACGGTGAAAGTCACCAGCCCCGTCTCGCCCGTGGTCTGGGTCGGGGTCACGGTCGGGGTGCCCCCGATTTGCTCGAGGCCGACGGCGACCCCCGCGAGGCCGAGGTCGCCCGCCGCGAAGCTGTTGTCGGCGGCGCCGGCGCGCTCCTCGAAGACGCGGGCGGTGATCGTCACATCCTGGAAGTAGCCCTGGTCGCGCTCGTCGGTGGTGGCGGGCGCCAGGGTCTGGCTCCGCAGCTGGGCCGCGCCGTCGCTGTCGCCGTCGTCGTCGCCCTGGTCCGGGTCGGTCACCTGCCAGGGCGGGGTGGCCACCGGGGCGGTGAAGGTCAGGGTGTAGGCGGCGGTGCTGTCGCCCCCGGCGCCGTCGGGGTCGCCGGGCAGGCCGGCGAAGCTGTAGGTCCCGCTGATGCCGGTGGTCGCGGTGGTCACGGCCGTGCGCGTGATCTGCGTGGTGAGGCCGGGCAGGGTCACGTCCATGGTCAGGGTGACCGTCACCCCGGGCAGGCCGCGGTCGGGCGGCCCGTCGGAGCGCCCGTCGGCGTCGGCGTCCACGAAGGCCAGCCCGCCCACGCTCGATCGGCCCACCAGCCCGGCGTCCTGGCCGCCCACGTCGGCCCCGCGGCCGACGGTCACACTGGCGATCGCGCCATTGGCGTCCACCAGGCTGTCGCCGCCGGTGACGAAGGCGAGGTTGCCCGGGCCGGGGTTGGCGAAGCTCAGGCTGTAGGTGCCCGAGACCAGGCCGGTGAAGCTGTAGACCCCGCTGGCTGAGGTCGTGGTCGTGACCGCGGTCGTGCCGTCGTCGAGGGTCACCTCGACCCCGCCCACGCCCGGCTCGCCCGCCCGCCGCTGGTCCAGGTCGCGGTCGAAGAACACCGTGCCGCTGATCGTGCCGGTGCGGAAGAAGCCGAAGCTGTTGTTGCCGGCGCCGTCGGTGTTGGAGTCCTCGCCGCTGAGCAACGGGTTCTCGGTGAGCGTGATCGGGTTGCTGTAGCCAGGCGAGGGCTGCAGGCCGGCGGGGAGGGTGCTCTCGTCCAGCCTGAGCCTGTAGCTGCCGGGGCGGGCTGTGAAGGTGACCAGGCCGGTCGCGTCCACGGTGGTCTCGCTCAGAGCGAGGGTGCCGGTGATCGCCTCGAGGCGTACGGTCGCGCCGCCAATACCCTCGTCGCCCGCCGCGAAGCTGTTGTCGGGGGCGCCGACGAGCTCCTCGAAGACGCGTGCGGTGATCCGGGCCTCCTGGAAGAAGCCCTGATCGAAGTCGAGGCTGGCCGTGGTGGGGTCGGTGACGACGATCACAGGGCCGTCGCTGTCGAGGGCGTCGTCGCCCACGTCGGGGTCGGAGGACAGGTAGGGGCGCTCGGCGGGCAGGGTAGCCGGGGGCGAGATGGCGAGGGTGTAGGTGACGCCCGCGCCGAGGGGCAGGCCCGCGAAGCTGTAGTTGGGGTCGCCCGCGACCGTGTTGGTCGGCGACACGACGGCGCTGTAGATCGCCGCCAGGTTTGGCAGATCGGCGGTGACGGTGAGGGCGGCCGTGGCGCCGGCAAGGCTGCTGTCGAGGGCGGTCTGGGTGTTCGAGCCGTCGGCGTCGAGGAAGACGCGGCCGGCGACGTCGCCCAGGCCGCGGAAGCCGGCGTCGATCTCGTCCAGGGACTCGCCGCTGGTGACGCTGATCGTGCCGGTGCGGCCGGCCCCAGCGGGCGAGACCGCCTCGACGTCGCTGGCGAGGGGGCTGGTCGTGGTGACGGCGGTGGTGCCGGTGATCAGCTCGAAGGTGGCCGTGACCGGGTTGACGAACTCGAGCAGATAGTCGCCCGGGGCCACGTCGGCGAGGGCGTAGGCGCCGGTGGCGCTGGTGAGCGTGGTCGTGACGACGGCGGAGTCGGCGGCGCGCAGCAGGCGCACCTCGACCGCGCGCATGCCGGGCTCGGCATCGGGATCGGCGGCGTCGAGATCGTCGCCGTCGGTGTCGAAGAAGGCGCGGCCCGAGAGGGTGGTGAGGGCGTAGAAGCCCGCGTCAACGCCGGTGTTGGCGATGCCAGGGGTGGGCGTGAAGACATCGGTGCGCCAGCTCGTCGCGCTGAGGGCGGGGGTGATCAGGTCGGTGTAGTCAATCAGGGTCGTCTCGGCGGGGTCCACCGTGGCGATGAGCGGGGTGGTACTCGCCACCAAGCCCGCGAAGGGGGGGTCGGCGCCGGCGACGGCGC
>DAOLDO010000465.1:0-5621 GCA_035327325.1 Chloroflexaceae bacterium
ACGGCGCCGTGGGCGGCGGGCAGGGGCAGCTCGGGCAGGAGGAGCTGGCCCCCTTCGGCGGGGGCAGCGAGGACGGCGGCGGGGCCGGCGAGGGCGAGCTGGGCCAGCCCGTGGCGCAGGGCCTCGTCCTCGGGCAGGGGGCGCAGGCCGCCGCGGGCGACGAGGGCGAACGCGCCGGGGCCGCGGCCCTTGCGCCGGCGGACGACCCAGCCCTCGCGCAGGGCGACGGCGGCGGGGTCGCCCGGGGCGGGGGGCGCGGGCTGCCAGCCAGGCGGAGCGCCGGCCTCGCCGCGGCCGAAGTAGCTGACGCGCTCGCCCGGGGCGAGGGGGTGGACGAGGGCATCGCCGGGGGGCGCGACGGGGGGCAGATCGGGGAGGGCGGCGATCTGGTCGGCGAGGGTGAGGACGGCGAAGCTTTTAGCGCGCAGGCGGGCGATCAGGCCGGGGAGGCGCCAGGTGGTGAGGCGGCAGCGGCCGCCCTCCCGCTCGCCCTCGCCGCGCAGGGTGGGGCCGGCGGCGGGGTTGTGGACGAAGAAGAGGCCGGGGCGGACCTCCTCGAGGTCGGCGGGGGCGCCGGGGCGACGCTTCGAGGGCACGGGCGCCTACTCTTCGACCAGCCGGCGCAGCGTCGGCCCGGTGTAGGCGTGGCAGATCGCGATGGCGACGGCGTCGGCGGCGTCGTCGGGCCTGGGGGCCGCGTCGAGGCCGAGGGTGACGCGCACCATCTCCTGCATCTGCTTCTTGTCGGCGCCGCCGTAGCCGGCCACGGCCTGCTTGACCACGGTGGGCTTGTACTCGCTGATCGGCAGGCCGGCCTGGGTGAGGGCGAGCAGGGCGACGCCGCGGGCCTGGCCGACGGTGATGGCGGTGTTGACGTTCTTGCCGAAGAACAGCTCCTCGATCGCGGCGTCGTCGGGCGTGTAGCGGGCGATCAGCTCGCGCAGGCCGTCGTAGAGGATGCGCAGGCGCTCGGGCTGGGGCATGGAGGCGGGCGTGGTGAGCGCGCCCACGGCGACCAGGCTGAGCTGGCCGGCCCGCTCGTCCACGATGCCCCAGCCCATGGTGGCGGTGCCCGGGTCAATGCCGAGGGTGCGCGTCATTCGAACTTGGCCGCGACCTCGTCGGTGATGTCGAGGTTGGAGTAGACCTTCTGCACGTCGTCGAGGTCCTCGAGCTTCTCGATCAGGCGCATGACCGCGAGGGCCTCCTTCTCGTCGGGGGTGACGAGGGTCTTGGGGCGCATGTTCTTCTCGGCGTCGGTCACGGGCAGGCCGGCATCAATCAGGGTCTGGCGCACGGCGTTGAGCTGCGTCCACTCGCAGTAGATCTGCATCTCGTTGCCCTCGATCTCGACGTCCTCGGCGCCGGCGTCGATCGCGGTCAGCTGGACCTCGTCGAGGTCGAGCTTGACGCCGGCCAGGTCAACGGTGATCAGGCCCTTGAGGTCGAACATCCAGCTGACCGAGCCGGGCTCGCCGGGGTTGCCGCCGGCCTTGTTGATCGTGGCGCGCACATCGGAGTTGGTGCGGTTGCGGTTATCGGTGGCGGTCTCGATCAGCAGGGCGATGCCGCCGGGGGCGTAGCCCTCGTAGTAGACCTCCTCGAGGGCGGCCTCGTTGCCCTTGCCCAGCCCGCGGTCGATCGAGCGCTGGATGCTGTCGTTGGGCATATTGTTCGCCTTGGCCTTGTCAACGGCGAGGCGCAGGCGAAAGTTCATATCGGGGTCGCCGCCGCCGCCCTCTTTCACGGCGAGGGTGATGTCGCGGGCGAGCTTGGTGAAGAGCTGGCCGCGGCGCTGGTCGGCGACGCCCTTGGAGCGGCGGATCGTATGCCATTTCGAATGGCCGGACATGGCTTGAGCCTCCTCGATACCGTGTGCTAGCTCAGGATATTATAGCATAGGGGGTGCGAGCGGCCCCCGGCGAGTTGTGCGATAATAGTGCGCAAACACCAGCGCGGCACTCGTTTACTGAAATACCCCTCGTGGGGGGCCCTCGCCGGGGCCCCTGGCCGGCGGGTTGCAGCTGTGGCCTGCGAAAGGAAGCCGCTCGATGAGTAGCTTGAACCCGCCGACCAGCGCGCCTGAGCGCGTCAGGGCCCTGCCCAACACGGTCTCGGTGGTGGCGACGCAGGCCGGCGACGTGCTGGTGAACTGCCCCCCTGAAACGCTCAAGTACCTCCTGGCCCACGACATCGCGCCGCCCGCCACGATCCTGCTGCCGCCGGACGTGCCGGCGGGACGCGAGCTCGGCTCGAGCGGCTTCGTGCGGCGGGGGATCAACTACGCCAGCGTCGAGTTCCTGGTCTACTCGAACTTCTTCGTGAAGGGGCGCAAGGCGCGCCTGATCACGGTCAGCGCGGCCCAGGCGGCGCGGCTGCGGGCCATCCTCGAGGAGACGATCAACGGCCCGAGCGACCTGGCCCTCTACGGGCCGGACGTCTGGGTGCGCGCCGAGTGCGCGGCGGTGGCCTACTACCCGCCCCTGGGGCGGGCGCCGCTGGCCGACGACATGGCCGAGATCGTCTGCCTGGAGGGGGGCGGCGGCGACCTTGGGCCGGCCCAGATCGCCCTGGAGGGCGAGGAGTTCGTCTTTCGCGAGGGCGGCGAGGTGGTGGCCAGGGTGAGCACGCGCATCTCCGAGGTGGCCCTGCCCCTGACCCTGGCCCCCCCGCGGCCGCTGCACCGGCAGGAGCTGACGCTCCAGTTCATCGGCGGCTCGGACGGCTTCGACCCGGCCGGGA
The DNA here is from genome assembly GCA_035327325.1 of Chloroflexaceae bacterium. Lineage (GTDB taxonomy): Bacteria > Chloroflexota > Chloroflexia > Chloroflexales > Chloroflexaceae > CAIWXH01. The sequence continues at coordinate 2,743 of DAOLDO010000465.1, forward strand.
TCACCACCTGCTTCCTGGCCTACCTGGGCACCACGGTGCAGAGCCAGGCCACCCTCTTCGACGCCGCGGCCTACGTGCTGATGCGCCTGGGCAACCTCGGCGTCTCGCCCAGCCACATCTCCGAGGTGGTGCTCTCACACCTGCACGAGGACCACCTGGCCGGCCTGCCCGAGCTGATCCTGATGGGCAGCCACAGGGTGCGCCTGGTGACCGCGGAGCTGATCTACCAGAGCCTGCTGCGCGTGCTCAGCGCGATGCTGGCCCTGCCCGCCCACGACGTGGCCGCCCTGTTCGACTTCTACAGGCTGGACCCGGGGGCGCCGCTGGAGCTGGACGGCAGGCGCTTCGAGGCGATCTACGCCATCCACTCGATCCCGACCATCGCCGTGCGGGTCAACGGGGTCTGCTACTCGGGCGACATGCGCTACGACGAGGAGTGGTTCGCCGAGCTGGAGGAGCGGGGCGTGCTGCTGCCGGGCCGCCGCGACGAGCTGGTGCGCTTCGCCGAGGGGGCCAGCGTGCTGGTGCAGGACGTGGGCGGCGGCACCATCCACAGCACGATCACGCCGCGGCTGCTCCAGGCCCTGACGGCGAAGAGCCAGCGGCTGGTGCTGGCCCACACGAGCAAGCACCACCTGCCCGCCGACAGCTCGGCCCTGGCCGGCCAGATCGAGTTCGCCGGCAGCGGCCTGGTGGTGGGCGTGGGCGCGCCGCTGCCCGACGACGCCCAGGCCGAGCTGGTGGAGACGATCGCGGCCTGCCCGCTCTTCGCGCGGCTGCCGATCGCGGGGCGCGTGGCCCTGGCCGAGCGGGCCGACGTGGTGACCTGGGCGCCGGGCGCGACCATCATCCAGGAGGGCGACCCGTCGGACGGCTACGCCTACATCGTGCACTCGGGCCTGGTCGAGATCCTGATCGGCGGGGCCCAGGTGCGCGTGCTGGGGCGCGGCAGCAGCATCGGCGAGCGGGGCGCGATCAAGGGCGGCGCCCGCACGAGCACCATGCGCGCCCGCGGCGAGGTCGAGCTCCTGCGCCTCGCGCCCGAGGTCTTCGGCCCTGTCTCGCGGGACCTGGGCCTGGCCGAGGCGTGCGAGCGGGCCGAGTGGCTGGCCGAGGTGCCGGTGCTACGCGAGCTGCCCTGGGCCACCCTGCTCGACCTGGCCCTCGACTTCCAGCCGCGGGCCCTGGCGCCAGGCCAGCAGCTCTTCGCCCACGGCGAGGCCGGCTACGAGGGCTACCTGCTGGTCGAGGGCGCGATGGCGTTCTGCGACGAGACGGGCCGCGAGATCGAGGTGCTGCGCGAGGCCGGCGAGTTCTTCGGCGGGCGCTCGGCCCTCTACGGGCGGCCAAGGAGCGCCACCGCCCGCGCCGCCGAGCCGACCACCGTCTGGGCGCTGCCCGCCCCCGCCCTCGAGCGTCTCAACATGCTCTACCCCAACGTGCTGCTGCACCTGCGGGCGGTGGAGGCCAGCCACGCGGCGCGGCGGCCCGGCGACCCTGAGGCGCGGAGGCCCGCCCACGGCTGACATCCAGGTGCCCCGGCCATACCCGCCCCGTAGACACGCCCCGGCGGGGCGGCTCTACGGCGCGTCCTCCGCCCAGAGGAGCCCGACGCGCCCGCCGCCGATGGCGGCCACGCCGTTGTCGAGGGGCGCCTCGCTGAGCGAGCGCCAGCCGAGCACCTCGTCGCCCGCCCGGTCGTAGATGGCGAAGTCGCCGCTGACCGCGCCGTTGGTGAAGAAGCGCGCCCCCGCGGGGAAGAGGGCCAGGAAGCGCTCGGCCAGGGCCTCGGCCCGCTCGCGCGGGACGACCTCCTCGGGGTAGGCCAGCTCGCCGCCGACGACGTGGAGCAGGATCTTGGCGGCGATGCGGCGCGGCACCTCGACCCAGCCGGCGCCGAGGCCCCTGTAGCCGGCCTCGGCGGCCAGAGCGTCGAGGGCGGGGGCCGGGTCGTCCGGCGCGTCCGCGGCCATGCGCCGCAGCTCGAGGGTCAGGGGGTAGCTCGGCTCGCGGGCCCGCTCGAGGTCGCGGGCCAGGGCGGCCAGGGCAGGGTCAGGGTCGGGCAAGAGCTCGATGGACATAGGCGGCTCCTCTCACGGCCGTGGGCCGGCGAACGGTTATCACGGCGCAGCGGGCAACTACTGTACCACACCGCGATGCGGCCTCACGCGAGGGCGCGCCCGCGCACGGCCGCATCGAGCCGGGCGATGAAAGCCTCGAGGGGCTGGGCGCCCTGGTCCCCCTGCCCGCGCACGCGCACGGCCACCTCGCCCGCGGCCGCCTCGCGCCTGCCGACCACGAGGATGTAGGGCGGCTTCGTCGCCTGCTCCGCGCGGCGAATCTTGTTGGCCATGCGCTCGCCCCCGTCGTCGAGCTCGACCCGGGCGCCCGCCTCGCGCAGCCGGGCCGCGACCTCGGCGGCGTAGGCATGCTGCTGGTCGGCGACGGGGACGACCACGACCTGCACCGGGGCGAGCCAGGCGGGGAAGGCGCCCTTGTAGTGCTCGATCAGCAGGGCGACGAAGCGCTCGAGCGAGCCGAGCAGGGCGCGGTGGACCATGTAGGGCTGGTGGCGCTGCCCGTCTGGCCCGATGTACTCGAGGCCGAAGCGCTGGGGCAGCCAGAAGTCGAACTGGATGGTCGAGAGCTGCCAGAGCCGGCCCAGGGCATCGCGGGCCTTGAGGTCAATTTTGGGCCCGTAGAAGGCCGCCTCGCCGGGAACGGCCGTGAAGGGGAGGCCGGAGCGCTCGAGGACGCGGGCCAGGGTCGCCTCGGCCAGGGCCCAGTCGGCGGGGCTGCCCGCGTACTGCTCGCGCGCAGCCGGATCGTGCGTGCTCAGCTCCAGGGCCACGTCGTCGAGGCCGAAGTCGCGCAGCATG
>DAOLDO010000466.1:0-5616 GCA_035327325.1 Chloroflexaceae bacterium
GTCAGGCTGCGGCGCGCGGGTATACTGAGGCGCAGAAGCCGAAGTCGCCGGCCGTCCGAACCGCTGGCGCGACCGCCGGGGCGCGAGCCCCGCGGGACGCCACACCCTCATCGTCGCCAACATCACGGGTTCGCACGAGCCCCTCTTCGCAAAGACGTCGCCGCCCGGGCGCCGTCCCCCCATCGCCCCCCGGTCAGCCCTCCCTACCGGCGCGGCGACTTGGCTTCCAACACAAGCAGCGAGCGCCGCCGGCGATACCGGCGGCGCTTTCGCTGCGCGCCGGAGCGCGTTCAGGCGGCGGCCGGGCGCAGCGACAGCGGCGCCGCGCTGCCCGAGGGCTGGGCCGGCGGCGGGGCCGTGCCGGCGAGCAGGCGCAGTCCCCAGGCCAGCTGGGCGTCGCTACAATCGCTCGCCCCCTCGGGCGGCCGGTTCTCGGCCACGCAGGGCACGACATACTGCGGCTCGACCGAGGCCGCCACCTCGTGCTCGGGCGTAATGCCGATGCGGTGGATCTCGGCGCGGTCCGGGGTGAACCAGTGGGCGATGGTGATGCGGGCGCTGCTCCCGTCGCCGAGCTGGTGGATGTTCTGCACCGAGCCCTTGCCAAAGCTGCGCTCGCCCAGCAGGCTCGTATTGGGCCGCGCGTCGCGCAGGGCACCGGCCACGATCTCGGCGGCACTGGCCGAGCCGCCGTTGATCAGGACGACCATCGGCACGTCGAACAGGCGCGCGTCGGCGGGGCCGGCGATGGTCTTCAGCTCCTTGATCACGCCGCCGTTCTCGCGCTCGTAGAGGGCTACACCATCGTAGAAGCGACCCAGCACCTCCTGCGCGGTCGTCAGGTAGCCCCCAGGGTTGTTGCGCAGGTCGAGTACGACGCTGGCGGGCTGCTGGGGGACGATCTCGCGCAGGGCCTCGTCGAGCAGCTGGGTGGTGGTGGCCTTGAACTCGGTAATCTGGATGTAGGCCACGTCGCCGTCGAGCATCTCGGCGTGGACGGTGATCAGCGGCACCTCGTCGCGGGTGATCGCCACCTCGAAGGTCGCGGGCTCGGGCGGGCGCCGCAGGGTCAGGGTGACCACGCTGCCCTTGGGCCCGCGGATCTTGGTGGCGGCGCGCGCCGTGGCCTCGGCGTCGGCCAGGCCGGCGATCTCGGGCGCGAGGGGCTGGCCGTCCACGGCCACCACGACGTCGCCGGTGAGCAGCCCGGCGCGCTCGGCGGGCGAGCCCCTGAAGGGCCGGTCAATCAGGATCTCGCCCTCGACAAAGCGCAGGTAGGCGCCGATCCCCTCGAACTTGCCCTGCATCGACTCGCGGCTCTGGGCGGCCAGGTCGGGCTCCTGGAAGGTCGTGTACTCGTCGCCGAGGTCCTCGAGCATGCCCCTGATCGCGCCGTAGACCAGCTCCTGGCGGTCGAGGGGCTCGGTGCGGTAGAACTCGCCCTCGACCAGGTTCCAGACCTGCCAGAAGACCGCGAACTCCTCGCGCAGATCCTGCGGCGTCTCCTGGCGCGCGGCGGCGGTGCCGAGGCTGACGATAAAGGTGTCGATCGGCGTGGTGCCCGCGGCGCGGGCGGCGACCCAGCCGGCGCAGAAGGCGATCGCGCTGAACAGGAGGGCGACGATGGCCCCAACGGTGAAGGCGCGTGCGGTGCGGACCATGGGCAGACCTCGAAAGGATGAGGGATGAGGGATGAAGGATAAAGCCGCCGCAGCTCGTCAGCCGGAGCTGCCGCGATCGTCGTCCCCCGACGCGAGCACCTGCCCAGAACAGCGTGAAGGTGGTTACGGCTCGAGCGCCGCGATCAGGATGGCGGCGGCGGCGACGGGCGCCGTCTCGGCGCGCAGGATGCGCGGGCCAAGGGATGCGGCCATGATACCACGGCCCCGGGCCGCTGTCAGTTCCTCGTCGGTCACGCCGCCCTCGGGCCCGCTCAGCAGGGCGCAGGTGGCCGACGCGCGTCCGGCGGCCCCTGCCAGGAGCGCGGCCAGGCGCGGCGCCTCCCGCTCCCAGAGCAGGATCGCCAGGTCGGCCCCGGCGGCAGCCTCGCACGCCGCGGCGAAGGGGACGGGCTCGGCAACGTCGGGGAGCACGCCCCGGCACGCCTGCTCGGCGGCCTCGCGGACGATGCGGCGCCAGCGCTCGAGCCTGCGCGCGTCGGCCCGGTCGGCCGGCAGCGAGCGGGCGAAGGCGACCGGCACGAGGCGGGCCGCGCCGAGCTCGACGCACTTCTGGAGGGCCCACTCGAAGCGCTCCGGCCTGATCAGGGGCAGGTAGACCGTGAGCGCGACCGGCGGCTCGCCCTTGGCCGCGGCGCGCTCGACCACGCGGCCGCGCACCTCGTCGCGCCCGAGGGCGGCCAGCTCGACCGTGCAGGCGGCGCCGAGCCCGTCGAGCAGCAGCACCCTGTCGCCCGGGCCGAGGCGCAGCACGCGGCCGAGCTGGTGGGCGAGGCCCTGGTCGGCGAGGCGCACCTCGTCGGAGCGCAGGGCCTCGGGCGGGACGAAGAAGCGCAGCGTGTTCTTCATGCGGAGCCTGGGCGGCGCGGGCTCAGCGGCGGACGACCTCCTCGACGCGGCGCTCGTCGCGGGCGGCCCTGTAGGCCTCGGCGGCGAGGTTGTCGAGGTCGGGCACGTAGGCCCGGAGGAAGGTGAGCGCGGGCCCGGCCGGGGCGAGCACCCAGTCGCCGAGGCTCGCCGGCAGCACCACCGAGTCGCCCTGGGCGAGCGCCATGGTCTGGCCGGACCAGCCGAGCTTGCCGGCGCCCTCGATCAGCGTGAGGATCTCGAACGAGCCAGGGTCGGTCTGCCAGCGGCGGGGGACGGCGCCGTGCCAGCGCTCGAGGGCGAAGTAGTCGCAGGCGACCAGCAGGTCGCGCCCGGGCGTGAGGGTGAGGGGCGCAACCTTGCCGCCGGGGGCGGGGGCGAAGCTGCTGACGTCGAGGGCCTTCGCGAGGTGCAGCTCGCGGGGCTGGCCGGTCTTCGCGTCGCGGCGACCGTAGTCGTAGACCCGGTAGGTCAGGTCGGACTTCTGCTGGATCTCGAAGAGCACGATCCCGGCGTTGATCGCGTGGAGGGTGCCGGCGGGCACGAAGACCACGTCGCCCGGGGCGACGGGGAGCTGGCCCATCAGCTGCTCGACGGTGCCGGCGGCCACGGCGGCGGCGAACTCCTCGCGGCTGCTGGGGCGGCTGAGGCCGTAGGTGACTGTGGCGCCGGGGGCGGCGTCGAGGATGTACCAGGCCTCGGTCTTGCCGTGGAAGCCGGTGTGGGCCTCGCGGCTGTGGGCGTAGGCGTCGTCGGGGTGGACCTGGATCGAGAGGCGGTCGTCGGCATCAATGAACTTGGCCAGGAGCGGGAAGTCGGCGCCGTACTGCTCGATCGTGTAGCGACCGACGAGGGCGGCGCCGTGCTCGGCGGCCAGCTCGGCGAGGGTGCGGCCGGCGAAGGGTCCCTCGGCGACGACGTTGGCGTCGAAGACCTGCCAGGTCTCGCCGAGGCGGGCGGGGCGGGGCTCGGGCAGGTTCAGCCAGGCGGCGAGGCGCGCGCCGCCCCAGATGGGCTCGACGAGCTTGCGCTCGGTGCGCAGGGGCGTGAGGTCGGTCATCGGCCCTAGCCTTTCGGCGCGATCACCTTGACGCCGGCGGGCGGGGTGACCCCAGGCCCGTAGACGAAGAAGTTCTCCCACGGCTTGTAGTGGGTGTGGAAGGGCTCGACGCGGGTCGTGCCGTCGCCGTGGGTGATGATGCGCGTGTAGGTGACGTCAACGCCGGGACGGCCGTGGACCATCTGGCGCACGGTGCCGGGGGGCAGGCTGCGGTCGAGCTGCCAGACGGCGGCGCCGGGCTGCTTCCAGTTGCGCTCGACGGGGCCCTGGTAGCGCACGCTGCGGCCGTCGGAGTGGCCGTAGAGCTGGAAGGTGACGCGGGCGCTGGCGGGGTCGGACACGCCGACGATGTAGACGGGGCCGGAGGTGTCGTTGCGCCAGCGGAAATCTACGCTGGGCACGAACACGGTGGCGTCGAAGCCGAGGATGTTCTCGTAGAAGTTGACGATGTGGCTGTGGCCGACGCGGCGGGTGATCTGGAGGCCGGCGTTGGAGACGGCGCGGAAGAGGGTGGTGGAGACCTGGCAGAGGCCGCCGCCGATCACGCGCTCGAGCCGGCCGCCGACGATGCCGTAGCCCTCGACGAAGCCGTTGGCCTCGGAGAAATCGCCCACCGAGTTGAACGAGAACTCGGCGCCGGCGGGGACGATGATGCCGTCAACCATGGCCGTGGAGCGGGCGATGTTGGTCACGCGCTCGTACGAGGAGGTGGCGTAGCCGGTGGTCGCCTGGCCGAGCAGCGTGATGGGGCGGGCGGGGGGCGTGGCGGCCATGGCGACCGGGTCGCGCTCGAGCAGCCAGCGGCCGACGGGCGAGAGCGTCACCTCGCCGGGGGCGCCGGCCAGCTCGGGGCGGTACTCGAAGCGGGCCCGCTCGAAGTACTGGACCAGGCGCTCGGCGCCGGCGGCCTCGTCCCACTCGCGCAGCTCCTCGGAGACCGGGTAGCCGAAGGCGGCGAGGCCGCCCCTGGTCTGCCAGAACCAGCCGAAGGCGCCGCCGATGGTGTGGCCGGACTCGGGGAAGAAGGTGCGGGCCGGGTCGGGCGAGGCGGCGAGCCACTGGAAGGCCGGCTCGCCGCGGCCCTCGGCGAGCATGGCGCCGGCGCGGGTGATGCTGACCCGGCTCTCGACGGGGGCGGTGGGGCGGTACTCGAAGCGGGCCCGCTCGAAGTACTGGACCTGGAGGCCGTCGGCGCCGACGATCAGCTCGGTGAGGGGGGGGCCGAAGGTGGCGACGCCGCCGTGCGCGTCGAAGAAGCGCTTGATCTGGAGGCCGACATTGTGGCCCGTCTCGGGGAAGAAGGCGAAGGACTCGGCGGGGGCGGTCTGGGCGGCGGCGGGGGCGGCGGGAGCGATGACGGAGACAAGCAGGGCCAGAAGCACCAGAGTCCGGCGCATTGGCGCACCTCGCATCAAGGTTCTGGGTCGAAGGCTGAGAGCGGCGAACTAATAACGCGGCCATTATAGCATGCGGAAGGTGCAGATCTGATAGCTCGTGCATATCTGCTATACTAGCTCGGCGGCACTGCCGCGGCGCGGCGGGGCTTCCCTCAGCCGACCCCCGCGCGAGCGAGCAAGAGGCTGAGCGTGCACGACCGGGCGCGAGGCTATGGAACTGCGACATCTGCGCTACTTCGAGGCGGTGGCCCGCCACTCCCACGTCACCCGGGCCGCGGCCGAGCTACACATCGCCCAGCCGGCCCTGAGCAAGCAGATCAGCCAGCTCGAGCAGGAGCTGGGGGTGGCCCTGTTCGACCGGGTCGGGCGCAACGTGCGGCTCACCGAAGCGGGCGAGGCCCTGCTGCCCCACGCGCGCGCCGTGATGGCCCAGGTCGAGGCGGCCCGCGCCGAGATGGCCGAGCGCATCGGCCTCAGCCGCGGTCGGGCCACGGTGGGCACGCCGCCGACCGTGGGCACCCAGCTGCTGCCGCGGGTGCTGGCCGGCTTCAACAAGCGCTACCCCGGCATCGAGCTGCGGCTCCACGAGGCCGGCGTGCAGACGCTGCTCGAC
>DAOLDO010000467.1:0-5613 GCA_035327325.1 Chloroflexaceae bacterium
GCCGTGGTGATCGGGGCCACGGGCTCGATCGGCGCCGTCTGCGCCCGCCTGCTCGCCCAGGCCGTGCGCGACGTGGTGCTGATCGCGCCCCGCGCCGAGCGCCTGCTCGCCCTCAAGCAGCAGATCGAGCAGGAGACGCCCGGCGCCCGCGTGATCGCCGCCACCCACCCCGACGCCTACATCGGCGACGCCGACCTGATCATCACCACCACCAGCGCCCTCACCGGCAAGGTGATCAACGTTGACAAGCTCAAGCCCGGCGCCGTGGTCTGCGACGTGGCCCGTCCCCCCGACGTCAAGGAGGCCGACGCCGCCCGCCGCCCCGACGTGCTGATCGTCGAGAGCGGCGAGATCGTGCTCCCAGGCGAGCCCGATTTCGGCTTCGACATTGATATGCCCCCAGGCACCGCCTACGCCTGCCTGTCCGAGACCGCCCTGCTCGCTATGGAGGGCAAGTTCGAGGACTACACCCTCGGTCGCAGCATCGAGATGGACCGGGTCAAGGAGATGTACCGCCTCTGGCACAAGCACGGCCTCAAGCTCGCCGGCCTGCGCTCCTTCGGCGTCTACGTCACCGACGAGATGATCGCCGAGAAGCGCCGCCTCGCCGAGGAGCGCAGGCGCCAGCTGGGGCTGCCCGCGGAGACGGTGGAGGGGTGAAGTTTGCTCGCTGCGCTCGCGCGCTGGGGTGAGGGGCCACAGCCGGTGGGCGCACTGTATCGCCCTGCTGTTCGCCTGAGGCCCGGCGTGATCGAGTGAACGCGCAGCGTGATCGAGTAAAGGCCGAGCGTTGGAGCGCAACGCTGGGCCGATAGGGAGGGCGTGAGGCCCGCCCGGCGCGGGGCGCGCGCCAGATCCGTCAGGCGCTCCAGGTCTCCAGTCCGAATGCCGACGGCATCCTCGAAGCGTGCGGAGCAAGGGCGGTCTCCTGGCCTCGCGAGGTGGCGGTGGAACACCTGATCACACACCCGGCCCTGCGGCGCTACGCCTCCCCGCTCCTGCTCCTCCATGGGGCCTGGCACGGCGCGTGGTGCTGGGAGGCGGCCATGGCCGACCTGGCGGCCAGGGGCTTCGAGGCCCACGCCCTCAGCGTGCGCGGTCACGGCGGCAGCCCCGCGCCGGCAGGCCACTGGCGCTCGACCGTGCTCGACTACGCCCGCGAGGTGCGCGCCGCCATCGCGGCGGTCGGCGGGCGACCGATCGTGGTCGGCCACAGCGCCGGCGGCTACGTGGCCCAGTTGCTGGTCACCGGGGCCGTCGGCCCCGCACCGCCCGTGGCGGGCCTGGTGCTGCTGTGCAGCTCGCCGGTGAGCATCGGGGCCTACTTCCTCGACCGAGGCCTGCGCGGCGCGCCCATGGTCAGCCTGCCCGCCCTGCTGCGCCGCGAGCCGGCCACCGTGCGCCGGGCCTTCTTCCGCCCCAACATCGCCGAGGCCGAGCTCGAGCGCCACAGGGCCAGGCTCGTCGCCGAGCCGCCCCTCGTCAGCGTGAGCAGCATGCTGCTGCGCCCGCGGCCCGCCAGGTGCCGCGCCCCCGTCCTGGTGATCGCCGCCGAGCGCGACGCCGTGTTCGACGTAGCCGCCCAGCGTGAGACGGCCGCCGCCTACGGCGCCGAGCTCGTGGTGGTGCCCGAGGCCGCCCACGATCTTATGCTCGACCCGGCCTGGCCCGTCGCCGCCGAGGCGATCGAGCGCTTCGCGGCGCGGGTGACAGGCCTGGCGGCCTGAGGTGCCAGCGGTGCGAGAGCTGGCGGGGCTACCCGATCAGAGCCGCCACCTCGTCCGGCCGCTCCTGGTGCAGGTTGTGGCCCGTGCCCGGGATGACGTGCAGCCGGGCGCCCGGCACGAGGGCGGCCATGGCCTCGCCCTCCGCCCGCGGCACCAGGGCGTCACCCTCGCCCCAGACCAGCGTCGTGGGGACGCGGCAGCGCGCCAGCTGCTCGCGGTACTCGTCGGCGCGCAGGGTGCGGTCGAGGGCCGTCCAGCGCAGCATCGAGAGGAAGGCCGCCCGCTGCCGATCGCTCCAGACCCTGGCCCAGACGCGCTCGCGCAGGAAGGCGCGCTCCTCCTCGGGGAGAGCGTCGAGGTCGGCATAGTAGGGCCGCAGGGTCGCGTACGCCTCGTCCTGCGAGCCGCGCAGGCTCGCGTAGGCCAGCTCGCCGACGCCGGGCAGCAGGAAGGCCCACAGCGGCCCCGGGGGCGGCGGCTGGGCCGCGATCGGCAGGCATCCCGCCACCAGGACCAGGCGCTCGGCCAGGTGCGGCGCGGCCAGCGCCAGGCGCTGCGCGGCCATCGCCCCGCCCGAGTGGCCCACCAGGGTCGCCCGCGCGACGCCCAGGGCCGCGAGCAGGTCCGCCAGCGTGCGCGCGATCGCGGTCACGGTGAGCGGGCCGCGCGGCGGGTCGCTGCGCCCGTAACCGGGCAGGTCGGGCGCGATGACAAGGTGGCGCCGTGCCAGCGACGGCAGCACGCGGCGCCATGTGTCGCCCTCGTCCCCAAGGCCGTGGACGAGCAGCACGGCCGGCGCGCCCGCGGGGCCGGCCACGAAGCAGTGCAGGTTCACGTCGCCCGCCCGCACGACCCTGGCGAAGGGGCGCAGGTCCTCGGGCGGCTCCATCAGGATCTCCGGCATCGGCTGTGTCCTGTCGGCTCTACGCTGGAACACAGCCGATTATAGCCGAGATCGCGGCGCGCGGGGCGGAGACGTCGCGCCGGGGCGTCTCTACGATGGTCGCGGCAGCCCCTCCTGCCGGGCGTAGGTGGCGATGACCTCGAAGACGTGCTCGAGGTCCTCGAGGATGAAGTAGATCGTGTGCATCTCGTACACGGCCGACTCCGTCTCGGCGGCGCGCCTGACGTCGAAGGGCACGCGCGGCGTCTCGGGGGCGAAGGCTTTGGCCAGCTCGCCCGGCGACGAGAGCAGCCCGGCCCCGAAGGCGCGCAGCTCGCCGCCCTCGCGGATCAGCCCGAACTCGGTGGTGAACCACCACAGGCGCGCGATCTCGAGGCGCTGGCGCTCGTCGGCCGCCAGGTAGAGGGGGCCGAAGGCCCGGGCGATGTCGCCAAAGCGCCGGTTGGTGAAGAAGGGCAGGTGGCCGAAGTACTCGTGGAAGAGGTCGGGCAGCGGCGTGAAGGCCAGCTCGTCCATCTTACGGATGTAGTTGGTCACCGGGAAGCGCCGCTCGGCGATATGCTCGAACCACTCGGTCGGGCCGAGGTACTCGTTCTGCGCGTCGCCAAGGCTCCAGCCGCTCAGCCCGGCGAGGCGCTCGCTGACCACGGCGGGGTCGGGCAGACGCTGCGTGTCGAGGCCGAGCCGCGGCCAGCCCTCGAGGAAGAGGCGGCAGGCGTAGCGGTCCATCAGGGATAGCTGCTTCGCGCAGAGGGCCGCCCAGACCCGGTGGTCCTCCTCGGTATAGTTGGGCATCGTCGGCGGGGCTATGCTGGTGGTCATCGCTTGTACCTCCTTGTACAAGAAACTACGGGTCTGCCGGTCTCAGGCAGTATAGGCAAGGAGCAGCCCCGGTTGACAGAGGCAGTCGCAAGATCATATCCTGCATAACACCTATAATCGAAAGGAATTGACGGCGATGACTTTCGAATCCGGGCGTCTGCTCGACGCCGTGGGCTGGAAGCTGCTGGCGCTGCTGCAGGAGGACGGGCGGCGCTCGTTCAGCGAGCTGGGGCGGGCGGTGGGGCTGTCGGCGCCGGCCGTGGCCGAGCGGGTGAGGCGGCTGGAGGAGGCGGGGATCATCAGCGGCTACCGCGCCAGCGTGCGCCTCGACCGCATCGGCTGGACGATCCGCGCCTTCATCAGGCTGAGCGGCATCGGCAGCGAGGCGCCCCAGGTCGCCGCCGTGATCACGGCGATGCCCGAGGTGCTGGAGTGCCACAGGGTCACGGGCGAGGACAGCTACATCCTCACGGTGGTGGCGCGCTCGACGACGCACCTGGAGCAGCTGGTGGACCGGCTGCTGCCCTTCGGGCGGGTGACGACCTCGCTCATCCTCTCCTCGCCGGTGCCCTGGCGGCCCGCGGGCCCGCCTCCGGCTGAATGACCACCAGGGCCACGCCAACGGTGGCCACGACGAGGCCGAGCATGGCCAGGGCGCCCAGGCGCTCGCCGAAGATCAGGTAGGCCTCGACGGCGGTGGCGGGCGGCACCAGGTAGAAGAGGCTCGCCACGCGGGCCGTGGAGTTCAGCCTGAGCAGCAGCATCAGCAGCAGGATGGCGCCGAGCGAGAGGCCGAAGACCAGCCAGAGCATGGCGAAGATGAGCTGGGGCGCCCAGATAATCTCGCGCGTCTCGAACAGGAGGGCCAGGGGCGCCATCGCCAGCCCCGCGGCGACGTACTGGAGGGCCGTACCGCTGAGCAGCGGCATGCGGGCGCCGTGGCGCTTCTGGTAGATCGTGCCGAGGGTGGTGCTGAACAGAGCCACGACCACGGCGGTCATGCTGGCGACGGTCACGGGCGGCGGGCCCGCGCCGGGCGCGAGCAGCTTCTCGCCCAGCACCATGGCCACGCCGACGAGCCCGAGGGCCAGGCCGACCCACTGGCGGCCGCTCACCTGCTCGCCGAGGGCGCGGCGGGCGATCACCGCGGTGAGCACGGGCTGCAGGCTGACGACGAGGGCGCTCAGGCCGGCGGGCATGCCGCGGTCGATCGCGAAGAAGACCCCGCCGAGGTAGCCGGCGTGCAGCAGCAGCCCGGCGACGGCCACGTGGCGCAGGGCCGTGGCGCCGCGCGGCCAGGGCGCGCGCAGGGCCAGGGCCAGGCCCGCCAGCAGCGAGGCGGCGATGACGAAGCGGAGGCCGAGGAAGGTGAACGGCTCGATGTAGGGCAGCCCGAAGCGGGCCCCGATGAAGCCGGTGCTCCAGAGGAGCACGAACAGCCAGGGGGCGACGGCGGCCAGGGCCGAGGTGCGCGGCGACATGGGGGCTCCTGCTGACGTGGCCAGGCGGCCGCCACCAGTATACCCCGCCCCGCGGCCGATTGACCGGCCGCCTGCGCCCCGCTATACTGCACGGCGATGGAGAAGATCGCAGTCCTCGCCGACATCCACGCCAACCTCGCGGCGCTGCACGCCCTGCTGGAGGACCTGGACCGCTGGTCGCCCGACCGGGTCGTCGTCGCCGGCGACACGGTCAACCGCGGCCCGCGCCCGCGCGAGTGCCTCGATCTGGTCCTGCGGCTCGCGGCCGAGCGGGGCTGGCGGCTGCTGCGCGGCAACCATGAGCGCTACGTGCTCAGCTACGACCAGGAGCGCCGGCGCCCCGACTTCCCGACCAGCGGCCCGCGCCACGAGCTGATCCGCGGCATCGCCTGGACCCACGCCCAGCTCGCCGGCCACGTCGCGACGATCGCGGCCATGCCCGAGTCGCTGCGCCTTGACCTCGGCGGGGCGACCATGGCGGTCTACCACGCCTCGGCGCGCCACGACCGCGACGGGCTGGAGCGGGGCGCGCCGGCCGCCACCCTGCGCGAGCAGATTGACCCCGCGGCGGAGATCTTCTGCGCGGGGCACACCCACGTGCCCTTCGCGCGGCGGCTGGGCGGCACCCTGGTGGTCAACGTGGGCTCGGTCGGGCTGCCCTTCGACGGCGACCGGCGGG
>DAOLDO010000468.1:0-5612 GCA_035327325.1 Chloroflexaceae bacterium
CGCGCCAGCCCTGGGTGGGGCCCCGACCAACCTGAACACCGCCGACGAGGCGGCCCTGGTGGCCCTGCCCGGCATCGGCCCCGCCCTGGCCCGGCGCATCATCGCCTACCGCGACGAGCACGGCCCCTTCAGCTCGGTCGAGCAGCTCGAGGCTATCCAGGGCATCGGCCCCCGCAACATCGAGGAGTTCCGTCACCTGGTGACGGTCTAGCCGCCCGACCGTGACCACCCAGAGCGACCCCTTCCTCTTCGCCGGCGGCGACCACGGCTGCCTGCTCATCCACGGCTTCGGCGGCTCGCCCGACGAGATGCGCGGGCTGGGCGAGCAGCTGGCCGCCCGTGGGCTCACCGTGCTCGGCCTACGCCTGCCGGGCCACGGCGGCCCGCCCGACCAGCTCGCCGCGGTGCGCTGGCGCGACTGGCTCGCCGCCGTCGCCGATGCCCACGCCTACCTGGACGGCCGCTGCGCCCGCGTGAGCGTCGCCGGCTTCTCCCTCGGCGGCGCCCTCGCCATCCTGCTCGCCGCCCGCGCCCCCGTCCAGCGCCTGGCCCTGCTGGCGACGCCGACGCGCCTCCAGGGTGGCTGGCGCCTCCACCTCCTGGCCGTCGCGCGCCACACCACGCCCTGGTTCTACCCCCTGGAGCGGGCCGACTTCAGGGACCCCGCGGTGCGCGCCCAGGTGGCCCGCCACGCCCCCGAGGCCGACCTCGACGACCCCGCCGTGCAGGCCCGCGTGCGCCGCGAGGCGCGCATCTCGCTCCACGCCGTGGACGAGCTGCGTCTGGCCCTGGCCGCCGCCCGCGCCGCCCTGCCCCGCGCGCGCGCGCCCGCCCTGGTGATGCACGGCCGCCTCGACGACGTCGCCCCCCTCGACAGCGCCACGACGATCGCCGGCGGCCTGGGCGGCCCCCGGCCCGAGCTGGTCTGGTGGGACGATACGGGCCACCAGCTGCTCGTTGAGGGGCCCCACAGGGAGGCGATCATCGAGCGCGCCGGCGCCTTCATCGCCGGGTAGGCGCGGGCCGCGCTCCCGCACCCCTCATAGCTGCTATCCATGACCCATAAGTCTGACCCAAGAGGTCAGGTGTGGTAGGGTGATGGCATGAAGGGCTCTGTTTGCAGTGCGGCGTGGGCGGCACAAGAACGTACGACTGCCAATTTCGGGGATGCCCGCCTGAACAAGCGCCTCATTCGCATCGTCACGGATAAGCTTGCCAAGCCCACGGCGAGCATCCCCCAGGCGAGCGGCGGTTGGGCAGCCACCAAAGCCACCTATCGCTTTTTCGCCTCCCACCAGGTGCGTGCTGATGCTTTTCGCGCCCCCCATCGTGATGCCACCGTGCAGCGCGTCTGGCACCACCACCCTATCGTGGTCCTGCAGGACACGACCGAACTCGATTACACCGCGCATCCCAACACCCGCGGTCGGGGCCATCTCGACACTACCCACTGTCACGGGCTCAACGTCCCTTCGGGCCTGGCCGCGACCGTTGATGGAGTTCCCTTGGGCGTGCTGCATCAAGCAGTGTGGGCACGCGTCCCCGCGACCAACGGCACGAAACGGCGCAACCGGCCACAAGCCGAGAAGGAAAGCCAGCGCTGGCTGATAGCTCGCGCGGGGGGTGCGGGGGCCGGCGTGGCCCCCCGCGAACCAAGGGGTAGCAGGGCCCCCCTGCAAGCCCTCGCCGCAGGCGCCCCCTACGACCCCGCCCCCGCGTAATGACGCAGCCCGAAGCGCCAGAAGCGGTAGGCCGCGAAGCTGAGCCCCGCCGCCACCGGCGGCCCCAGCCAGGCCAGGGCGCCCACGTCGCGCCCCATCAGGAAGCTGGCCGGATAGTACGAGGCGAAGCCGTAAGGGATGAGCCAGGTCATCAGCACGCCGATCGCCCGCGGGTAGATCGCCAAGGGGTACTTGGCGAACTCGCTGGTGTTGAACACCACCTGGATCACCGGGATCGAGTTGACGATCCAGAACGAGCTCACCGCCGTGATCAGGTTCAGCGCGATGAAGATCGCCCCCCCGCTCAGCACCGCCATGGCCAGGTAGGCCAGGTTGAGCGGCGTCACCGCGATGCCCAGCCCCGCCCACGCCGTCGCCACCAGGGCCGAGCCGACCAGGAAGTTGCCCACCCCGTCGTGGCAGAAGCGGTCGGCCAGCAGGTGGAAGAGCGGGTCGATCGGCCGCACCAGGAAGCGGTCGAACTGCCCCGTGCGCACGTACTGCCACCCCAGAGTCCACAGGTTATCCGCGAACATATGGTTGAGCGACTTGGCCAGCACCAGCAGCCCGTAGACCATCAGGAGCTGGGGCAAGGTCCAGCCGTTCAGGTCGGGCACCTGGCGCACCACCACCCACAGGGCCAGCAGGCTCGTCGCCTCCAGCACCAGGGTCGAGGAGGCCCCGATGATGAAGTTGACCCGGTACTCCATCAGGATCTTCAGCCGGTTGACCAGGAAGGCCCGGTAGAGCCCGAGGTAGCGCCCCATCTCAGCCCCCCTGCACGGTGACGGTGCGCAGGGCCCGCCCGAAGGCGAGCCGTGAGACCACGGCGAGGCCGACGAGCCAGGCCAGCTGGGTCAGGAAGACCCGCGGCGCCTCGGCCAGGGGCGTGATGCCCGTGAGCAGGGCCACGGGCGCGTAGAGCACCTGGGCGAAGGGCAGGGCGGCCGCGATCAGCCGCAGCCACCCCGGCAGGATGGTCAGCGGCAGCAGGGCGCCGCTGAAGAACCTGCCGATCCCCTCGTAGAGCACCGCCAGGCCCCAGACCTCGGTCGTGTAGAAGGCCAGGCTCGCGAACAGCCAGTTGAAGTAGAAGAAGACTACCCGCCCGAGCAGCAGGGCCGCCAGGAAGGCCGCCCAGCGCGCCGGGTCGGTCGGCAGCTCGAGGCCGAAGAGCAGCCAGGCCACCAGCAGCAGCGGCGCTTTGAAGACCATGTCGGTCGCCAGCTCGGCCAGGTTCTCGGCCATGTAGCGCGTCTGCATGTCCACAGGGCGCACCAGCTCGATCCCGATCCCGCCGTCGCGCAGCAGCGAGCCGATCGTGAACAGGAAGCGGCTCTCGACCAGGGGGGCGAGGATCTGGGCCACCAGGATGTAGTTCAGGGTCTGCTGGAGGGTCAGCCCGCCAATGGTGGCCGAGCCGGCCCCGGCGAACACGGCCCGCCAGAACGAGGTCATGATCGCCATGGTCAGGATCTGGGTGAACAGCTCGACCCAGACCCAGATCGAGTAGGCCAGGAACAGCTTGGGCACCATGGCGGCGATCGCGGCGTAGATGGAGGCCCTGCGGCGCACCTGGCTGAGCATAGGGGTCCTCAGGCGCGCGCGGCGGAGGCGCCGTCCAGGGCGGGCTCGGGCTCGCCGGCCTCGCCCCCCTGGGCGAGCCCGCCCGCGTAGATCTGCTTGACGATGCCGGCCAGGTCGGGCTCGCTGATCGAGAAGTCGGCCACCTCGACCTGGGCCATCAGGCTGGCGGCCACCTGGCTGGCCGAGGCCAGCTCGCGGTTGAAGCGCAGCACCAGGCGGCGCTCCTCGCGCCCCGTGGCCTCGACCCCGGGGGGCAGCGTGAGCACGGCGGGGATGGGCGCGCCGGTCTCGAAGCTGATCGTGCGGTAGCGCCCGAAGCGGGCCTTGATCGTGGCGATCGGCCCGTCGTAGATCAGGCGGCCGCCGTCAATGATGATCACCCGCCGGCACAGCTCCTCGATGTCGCCAAGGTCGTGGGTGGTGAGCAGCACCGTGGTGCCGAGCTCGCGGTTCTGCTCCTTGATGAAGGCTCGGATGCGCTCCTTGACCAGCAGGTCGAGGCCGATCGTCGGCTCGTCGAGGTAGACGATCGTCGGCTCGTGGATCAGCGTCGCCGCCAGCTCGGCCCGCATCTTCTGGCCGAGGGACATGCTGCGCACCGGCAGCTTGAGCAGCTCGTCGAGCTCGAGGGTCTGCGAGAAGCGGGCGAGCAGGGCCCTGTAGCGCTCGGGCGGCACCTCGTAGATCTTCGCGATCAGGGCGAGCGACTCGTGCAGGGCCAGGTCCCACCACATCTGGGTGCGCTGGCCGAAGACCACGCCGATGCTGCGGGCGTTGGCCACCCGCTCGCGATGAGGGTCGCGGCCGAGCACGCGCACCGTGCCGCCGCTGGGCGCGAGGATGCCGGTGAGCATTTTGATCGTGGGGGACTTGCCGGCGCCGTTCACGCCGATGTAGCCCACCACCTCGCCCGGCTCGATCTGGAAGCTGATGCCGTCCACGGCGACCTTGTCGCTGTAGCGCGGGCGCACCAGGGCCTTGAGGGCGCCCCGCAGGCCGGGGTCCTTCTGGGGGATGCGGTAGACCTTCGAGAGCCGCTCGACGGCGATGGCGGGCATGGGGCCTCCGGGGGCACGTGGGAGCGCTCTGGGGATGCTAACAGACCCCCGCATCGTCGGCATCGGCCCGGGGTCCGATCGAGGTGTGAGCCGCTCGCTGCACTCGCTGTGTGAGGTGTGACTCCGCCACGAGCACGGCCGCGGAAGGCTCACACCTCACACCTCACACCTCACACCTCAAAACCCCCGCGCCCGCTCGATCGTCACCCTGAGCGCGGTCGCGTAGCTGGCCGCGAACTGGGCGGGGGTCATGTTGATGCCGGGGAGGCTGGCGGCGTACTTCGCCATGAAGGCGTCGTGCCGGTCGGCGGGGGGCGCGCCGGGGTCCACGGCCGCGGTGCCGAGCAGCACGACCATATGCTCGCCGGTGAAGTCGGTGTTGAAGTGCAGGGC
Source organism: Chloroflexaceae bacterium (assembly GCA_035327325.1). Lineage (GTDB taxonomy): Bacteria > Chloroflexota > Chloroflexia > Chloroflexales > Chloroflexaceae > CAIWXH01. The sequence continues at coordinate 4,760 of DAOLDO010000468.1, forward strand.
CACCCGCGGTCGCTCGCCGATGTGGCGCACCTTGGCCGCCTCGGGCTGGGAGTATACCAGCACGTCCGCGCCGTCCCTGATGAACCAGACGGGCTTGGGCTGCGGCGTGCCGGCCCTGTCGGTAGTCACGAGCCAGACCACGTGCTCCACCGCCAGCTGCCGCTCGACCAGCCGCCCGAACTCGGTCGTCGTGTCCCACATGAGGGCCTCGCTCTCGCTGTAGCTTCCCCGCGATCTTTAGTACAATAGGCCAGAAGTCTCAGCGCGGCAAGGGGGAGGGCGCGTATGGCGAACACCATGCTCCGGGTCGGCCTGCTGGTCGGGCGCGAGCGCAGCTTCCCCGACGCCCTGATCGCCGAGGTCAACGGGCGCGACGTGGGCGTCAGCTGCGAGTACGCGCTGCTCGGCGGCACGCGCATGGGCGAGACGCCGCCCTATGCCGTGCTGGTGGACCGCATCAGCCACGAGGTGCCGTACTACGCGGCCTTCCTGAAGACGGCGGCCCTGGCGGGCGCCGCGGTGATCAACAGCCCCTTCTGGCGGGCCGCCGACGACAAGTTCTTCGGGGCCTCGCTGATCACGCGCCTGGGGCTGGCCAGCCCGCGCACCGTGGCCCTGCCCAGCCGGAGCTACGCCGAGGGCGTGGTGAGCGAGTCGCTGCGCAACCTCGCCTACCCCCTCGCCTGGGAGGAGCTGGTCGCCTACGTCGGCCTGCCGGCGGTCCTCAAGCCCCATTGGGGCGGGGGCTGGAAGGACGTCACGGTGGTCCGCAGCCTCGAGGAGCTCTGGGCGGCCTACAACCGCAGCGGTGCTCAGGCCATGATCCTGCAGGAGTACATCGCCTGGGAGAACT
>DAOLDO010000469.1:0-5591 GCA_035327325.1 Chloroflexaceae bacterium
CCTCCTGGGTCTGGGCCTGGGCGCGGGCGGTCTGGGCGTCGGCCTCCTGGGTCTGGGCCTGGGCGCGGGCGGTCTGGGCCTCGGCGGCGCTGGCGCGGGCGTCGGCCTCCTGGGTCTGGGCCACCACCCTGGCGGCCTCGGCGTTGTCCTGGTTGATCGCGGCGGTCTCGTAGGCGCCGGCGATGGCGGTCACGGTGATCCGGGCCAGGCCCAGCTCCTGGGCCAGCTGGCCGCGCTGGCTGTTGATGTAGAGGCCAGCGGCGAGGGCGGCCAGGCCGAGCAGGGCGGTGGCGAAGACGAGCAGGCTGAGGGCGCGGGCGCGGCGGCGCAGGATGTCGCGCTCGCGCTCGCGCGTCTCGGCCCTGATGCGCTCGGCCTCGGCCCGCTCGGCCTCGGCCTCGGCGCGCTGGCCCTCGGCCTCGGCGCGCTGGCGCTCGGCCTCGAGGACGGCCTCGCGGGCCTGGCGCTCGCGCTCGCGCTCCTGCTCCTCGGCGAGCAGGCTGGCCGCGAGGAACGAGCGCTCCTCGCCGGTCAGGTCGCGGGCGCTGCGCATGGCCTCGTGCAGCTGCTCGCCGCGCCAGAGCAGGTCGGGACGGCGGTCGGCCTCGAGCCAGCGGCGGGCCTCGTCGCTCAGGCGCAGGCGCTTGCGCAGCCGCTCGCGCTCCTCGTCAATCCAGCCCACCAGGGTCGGCCAGTTGCGCACCAGGGCCTCGTGGGCCACCTCGACCTGCTCGTCCTCGGGGGCGTCGCCGGGGGTGCGGCGCACCAGGCCGGCGGCGACCAGCTTGTCCACCACGAGCTCGACGCGGCTGGGGTCCTCGCCGAGGCTGAGCAGGTCGCGCCGCCTGATGCGGTTGCTGGTCACTTCGAGGCCCTCGCTGCGCACGCCGCCGGCGTAGCCGGGGCCGGCGGGGCGCACCATGCGCAGGAGCACGCGGCGGGCGGTGATCTTCTGCTCGGTGGGCAGGCCGGCGTAGAAGGCGTCGGCGGCGCGGGCCAGGGCCTCGCGGCCGCCGCCGACCCGCTGGAAGGCGGCCAGGGTCACGCGGTTGCGGTCGCGGGCGCGCCAGAGCTGCAGCAGCGTGGCCTGGAGCAGCGGCAGGGCCGCCACCTCGCCCAGCGTGTCGCGCACCAGGGCGTCCACGATGCCGTCGGCGAAGCGCAGGCCGCCCCGCCGGGCCGGCTCCTCGATCGCCTCGCGCAGCTCCGCCGCCGTCAGGGGTGTCACCTGGACCCGGGCGCTCTCGAAGACGCGCTGGAGCAGCGGGATCTTGGCCACGTTGGTCTCGAAGTCGGAGCGCATGGTCAGGACGAGCCTGTTGGCCGAGCCTGGCCCGGCGACCAGGCGCAGCAGGCAGTTGACGAAGGCGCGGCGCTGGGCCTCGTCGCGGCAGAGGGTGAACAGCTCCTCGAACTGGTCTACCAGCAGGAGCGTCGGCCGGTCGCTGATCTGGGCGACCATGCGGGCGAGGTGGGCCGGGTCGGCGGCGAGGGCGCGGGCGTGGGCGGCGACGTGGGGCTCGGGGCGGGCGGTCTTCTGGGCGAGCAGCAGGCGCGCCAGGTTGGCCAGGGGGTTCGAGCCGGGCAGCAAGGGCGGGAGGTAGTGCCAGTCGGCGCTGCCGGGGTGGGCGCCCGCCCTCAGGGCGGGGATGAGGCCGGCGCGGGCGAGGGAGGACTTGCCGCTGCCCGACTCGCCGACCAGGACGAGCACGCGGCGGCGGCCGATCCGCTCGACGAGCTGCTGGACGAGGCGGCGGCGGCCGAAGAAGAGGCTGTGCTGCTCCTCGACGAAGGCGCCGAGGCCGACGTAGGGGCAGAGCGAGTCGGGCAGCCTGGGCGCGCGGGCCGGGTCGAAGGGGTCAAGGGTGCCGTCGAGGGGCGGCCGGTCGGCGCGGTAGAGCTGGGTCACCCAGTAGTCGAGGATGCTCTGGGCGGCGCGCCGGTCGGCGCGGCTGTCGAGCAGGGCGCCGCTGGCCCTGGCGCGGGCCAGGAAGTCGGCCAGGTCGGCGGCGGCGCCGTCGAGCCCCGCCGGCGCCTGGGCGCTGTCGAGCAGGGCCTCGTGGCGGGCGCGCAGCTCGTCGAGGGAGGCGAAGGGCGCGGGCGGCGCGCCCTGGACCGGCGCGCTCACGGGGCCGCCACCAGGGCGCTCAGGGTGGTCGCCAGGCTGCCGACCGTGTCGCTGAGGCGCCGGCAGAAGTCCTTCAGCTCGCTGTCAACCTGGAAGAAGCAGAGCTCGGCCTGGCGCACGTAGGTGTCGAAGGGGTCAACCAGGGCCTCGATCTGCTCGATGCGGTCGCTGCCCCAGCTCTCGAAGGCGGCCACCACGGCGTCGAGGGCCAGGCTGGCGGCGGCGAACTCGCGCAGCCAGGCGCTCTGGTCGCGCTCGAGCAGGGGGCGGGTGCGGCGGGTGAACCAGGCCCACTGGATCTGGAGCTGGCGCGAGGTGCCCTGGACGCGCAGGGTGCGCAGCCTGAGCTGCACGTCCTGCCATGTGCCGTGGCTCTCGACCAGGGTGTGGAGCTGGCGCTCGAGCCCCTCGAGCAGCCCGACCAGGCCGAGGAACTCGGCCACGAGGCCGGGCCGCGCGCTCGCCGCGCGCTCGATGGTGGCGCGGGCGGCCCGCACCTCGGCGAGCAGGGCGGGGAGGCGCAGGTTGGCCGCCGTGTTCTTCAGGCGGGCGTCAATGGCGCCGAGCTGCTTGTGCAGCGTGCGGTCAATCTGGTCGCAGGCGGCCTCGAGCAGGTCGCGGTCGCCCGTGGCCCTGGCCTCGCGGAGCTGGGCGGCCACCTCCTGGAGGTCGGCGACCCAGCCGGCCTCCTCGGCCAGCTCGGGGCGCGTCTCGGCGAGCAGCTGCATGCGGCGGGTGTAGTCCTCCACGTCGCGGGCGTGGCCGCGCAGGCTCTCGCGGCCCTCGGGGAAGCGCGGCACGACGTCAGTCTCGATCACGCCGTAGGTGTAGAGCAGCCGGTGCAGCAGGTCGTGCAGCTGCTTGTAGGCGTTGAAGACCTGGCCCTCGGCGCGGGCGCGCTCGACCGCGCGGCGGAGCGATCCGAGGGTGGGCTGGAGCGAGCTGTGGAGCGCGGCGCCGGCGGCCGGCCCCGCCGTCCAGATCCGGCCGTCGCCGAGGGACGAGTAGAGCACCGGCAGCCACCAGTCGCTCTCCTCGTCGAGGGCGGCGCGGGCCAGGGCGAGGGCGCGGTCCACCACGCCCCCGTCGCGCAGGGCGGCGAAGAAGGCCGGCATGAGGCGCTCGACGAGCTGGACGGGCACGTAGCCCTGCATGGCCACGACGGCGGGGATGCCGGCCCGGGCCAGCAGCGGCCCGAGGGCGCCGGTGGTGTCCCCGTAGGGGTCGCCGGCGCTGAGGCACGAGCCGAGGACCACCAGCGAGGGCCGGCGGGAGCGAGGCAGGTCGGCCAGGGCGCTCACCAGGCGCCCGGCGCCGAGGGGCTGGGCGGCGCCGTCCTCGCGCTCGAGGAAGAGCACGGTCTTGTCGTCGAGCTGCACGCCGTGGCAGACCAGGTAGAGGATCTGGAAGCTCTCGGCGCGCAGGGCGCCCTCGATCTGGGCGAGGCCGGCGGCGGGCGCCCCCAGGCCGGCGCCGAGCACGGTCGCCTCGATCATGTCGAGGGCGGCCACGGCGCGGGCGCGCTCGCCCGCGACATCGTAGGGCGGCAGGCGCGCGGGCAGGTTGCGCGGGCAGGCCAGGGCGACCAGGGCGCGCAGGGGCCAGGGCCGGGCCTCGGGCGGGGGCAGCACCGCGTCGGTGTCGAGCAGGCGCGAGAAGATCAGGCGCTGGCTGATCGTGATCGGCCGCCCGTCCAGCGGGTCGAGCAGCGTCTCCCAGCGGATCTGGTTGAGGGCCAGATCGGGCGCGAGGGCCAGGTGGAAACGCAGGGGCCGGTCGGCCCACTCCAGCACATCGCGCACGCGCCGCCACGCCTCGCCGAGCCCGGCCCCGTGGAAGAGCATCGCCGAGAGCCGGCGCCCGTACTCGCGCGGGTCGAGGGCCGCGGCGAGCAGCGCGGCGCCGTCAATAGTGATCGGCACGCCCCGCGCCAGCGTGGTGGGGGTGGCCCGCTCGCCGGCGCGCAGCGTGGCGTCGGCGAGGTAGGCGCCCCCGCCGCCCGGCCTGATGCTCAGGACAAAGCTCAGATCGCTCGCGCTCATGATGAGGGGGCCCCTGCCGCCTCGCGGCGGCCCGTCGCGGCGGTCGGGCGGCTCTACGCGCATGGTGCGTACGCAAGTATATCGTTTTTCAGGTCGCCCTTCAATAGGGCGCGCCGGGGCGAACGCGCCTGCGAGGCGCCGCCCGCACCTCGTTTATGCGTCGCCCTCACCTCGTTTATAATGCTTACGCTTGCTCGAACGCCCCGCCGATAACCTGGCCGCTGTACTTCGCCCAGAGCCTGTTCCTGGCAGGCAGCAGAGCTCAAGGCGGAACATTGTAAGGAGATTGTGTATCGCCCCATAGCCACAACCAGAGCACACTGGTACTTTTCGGGCATCGCAAAGCCCCTGCTGCTAACAGGGGCATCGCGATAGCAACCTGGTCGGGATGCTGAGACTGAGCGTTCGCAGCCTCAGTATACAGCTCCCTGCCCAACTCGACAAGTCGGCTGATTCGTCGTTGAGCTACCACCATCGTGTGGCGGCCTGATTCTCTATGCCTACTGGCAGAGGAGCTGTTCATGACTCACTATTCACGTCGTCCTCGCCGACACACTCGTGCTCACCTCGACCGGCGCCAGAACTGTCGGCCTGGCTTTCACTGCTTCTTCCCGTTCTGCCGGCCAGTTCGCCGTCTCCCCCCGGCACGCTGCTCTCGCTGTGGGCGATTCATATCGCGCGGAGCGACGTGCTGCTTTACCTGCCGTACGCTAACTGGGCGAGGCCTTAACTCAGTACAGCTCCGTATACCGGGTCTGTAAGCGAACTAAAGAATCACAGCGACACACAGGTTAATCGAGGATACCCCTCTCCCGCACCACGGGAGAGGGGTAGGGGTACGGGTAGGGCGGACAGTCATCCGTTCGTCATTGTCTGTTTGCGGCTCTCCGCCTATAATTGCCGCCCAGACATGAGGGGAGCCCGCCTATGACCTGGCCGCTGTACTTCGCCCAGAGCCTGTCCCTGGGCAGCCCCGCGTCGGGCGTCGGCCTGTGCCTGCTGTGGACGCCCCAGGAGCGGGTGCTGCCCGCCCTCGACCCGGCTGCCTACGCCGTCGCCGGCAACCTCTACTCGCGCGACGGCGTGAGCTTCATCGTGCGCAACCTGCTCGCCCGGCCGACGATCACCGACCTGCTGCTGTGCGGCAAGGATATAACGGGCGCCGGCGCGGCCCTGGCGGCGCTCATGCGCGACGGCCTCGACGCCGAGGGCCGCATCGCCGGCGAGGGGACGCGCCTGCACCCCGAGATCGCGCCCGAGGCGGTGGAGCTGCTGCGCCGCTCCGTCACCCTGCACGACCACCGCGACACCGTGCGGCCCGAGCAGGTCGCCGCGCTGCTGGCGGCGCTGCGCGGCCCGGGCCTGCCCGGGGTCCACCGGGCCCTGGTGCTCCCCGCTATCTCCGCCCCGGGGCAAGACCC
>DAOLDO010000470.1:0-5581 GCA_035327325.1 Chloroflexaceae bacterium
AGGCGGCCTGGCGGTTGGTCGCGGCGGGCGCGTCGCCGGGCGCGGCGGGCGGGTCGGCGTAGGCGGCCTGGTCGAGGGGGCCGCGCCGGCGGGTCTCGCGGAGGGCCGGGTGCTCGTCGGGCGGGCCGAGGGCGCCGGTCGGCTCGGCGGCGGCCAGCCTGTTGGGCCGGGCGGCGGCCTGGACCGTGCCCTCGGGGGCTGGCCGGGGGGCCGCATCCAGCAGCTGCTCGGCGGGCTCCGCGGGCTCGACCGCGGGGCTGGGGGGCGCAGCCTGCTCCGGCGCGGCGATGTCGGGGGCGGGCGCCGGGGCCTCAGCCGGGTCGGCGGAGGGCTCTGGGGGGTGGCCGGCCTCGGGCTGGCCGGCTGGGCGGGCGGCGTCCGCCGCCGCGTCGGCCAGGGCCTCGCCGACCGCCGGCTCGGCGGGCGCGGAGCCCGGCGCCGCGGGCGGGTCGGCGGCGGTCTGGGCGGGCTTGGCGGCCTCGGCCACGGCCCCCTTGACCTGCTCGCGCAGGTTCAGCATGGGGCGCAGCTCGTCGCGGATCTGGTTGAGGTTGACCTCCTGGGAGAGGTCGAGCTGCTTGCGCGTGCGCACGAGCTCATCGCGCAGGCTGGCGATCTCCTGCTCGAACTCGGCGCGCACATCGTTGAGCATCTTCAGCTCGGGCGACTGCTGCTGCCAGGCCAGGAAGCGCGCCACCTGCTTGCCGACGAAGCGTCCCACCTCGGGCAGCCGCTCGGGCCCGAAGACGATCAGGGCCAGCGCCGCGATCAGCAGGAACTCAAATAGATGGATGTTGAAGATCTCCATGAGCGCCTTTCGCACACTGGCGGCCCGCCCCTCCATCTTACCACGTTCCGGCCCGGGCGCGGCGCGGCGGCCCCTCCTATCCAGAAGGCTAGGCCGGCGGTAGCCTTCCGGGGTGGCGCCCCGCGCGCCCGTTGCCTGTATTGTCACTCTTGCGCGAGGATCAACAAGCCGTTAAGGAGCCGCCATGGACGCGGTTTGCCCCCCGGTCGCCGACCCCCCTTCAGAGACGCCCCGCCTCGCCGAGGGCCGCGCCCCCATCGCGCTCCCCTCGTTCGAGGAGCTGGTCGAGCGTTACAGGGGGCAGCTGCTCGGGATCGCCTACCGCATTCTGGGCAACTGGCATGATGCCGAGGACCTGGCGCAGGAGGCCCTGCTCAAAGCCTACCTGCGGCTCGACGACCTCGCGAACCCGGCCGCCCTGGGCCCGTGGCTGCGGCGCCTGACGATCAACGCCTGCCTGGACGCCTTGACCAGGCGCCAGCGCCGGCCCTCGACCGTCTCGCTCACGGCGCCCGACGACCAGGAGGCGCCCGCCACCGAGCGGGCCCTCGCCGTGGCCTCGGCCGAGGAGGCCGCCGTGCGCGCCGAGGAGTGGCGCGACCTGCGGGCGACCCTGGCCCGCCTCGAGCCCGGGGCGCGCGACGCCCTGGTGCTGCGCGACGTCTACGGCTACAGCTACGCCGAGATCGCCGCCAGGCTCGACCTCGGCCTGAGCGCGGTGAAGATGCGCGTACACCGGGCCCGCAGCGCCGTGCAGCGCGCCATGAGCGAGCGCCTGGCCCCCTGCGGGGACTGATCGCCGCCGGCCCAAGGACAGAGGCCGGGGAGGGCACCTGGTGCCCCTCCTCGGCCTCTGCCGTCGTCGCGCCGAAAGACTATACTGTAGGCTGTGCGCGGGCGACGCCCGGCGTCAGGCGGCGAGGGCCGCCAGCTCGTGGGTCTCCAGCAGGTCGAGGCCGAACTGCTCGGCGATGAAGTCGCCCAGGGCCTCGGCGTCGGGAAAGCTGACCACCGTCTCCTCGTCGCCGTCGCGGTAGGCGACGCGCCAGAGCTGGCCGAAGCGCTCGTCCTGCCAGACCTTGATCTGGGCGCGCAGGGTCAGTGCCTGTTCCATCTCTCTCTCCTCGGGGGGCGCAGGGTGCTGCGCCCGGATCAGCTGTCACAGGTGGGTCTGTTTCTATGACGCGCGACCCGGTTTCCTGGTTCTCGCCCGTTGATGAGAGTATGATGAGACCGTGTCTGATGGAGCTCGCGCCGTGAGCGTTGTCGCCTCATCACCTAGCAGAGAGCGTGCCAGGGCGCGCCCGCCCGGCGGCCTCTGGGCGGCCCTTGTCCGCCGGACCGCCGGGCGGGCGGGTGAGCCCCTACCATTCGCGGCCCTGGCCGGGCGCCTGGGCGCGCCGGCGTCTCGGGGCGAAGACGGGGCGGGCGGGCTCTATGCCGGCCTCGCGGCCCGGGCCGACCTGGCGCAGTACCGCCCGATCCGGGCGGCCGGCGTGGCCGAGGAGCGGGTGGAGGAGGACGGCCAGGCATACCTGGTGCTGCGCAGCCCGGCGGGCCGCTACCTGCGCCTGTCCGCCGCCGAGGGCGAGCTGTGGCGGGCGATGGACGGGACGCAGAGCGTGGCCGCCCTGGCGACCGCAGGCTTCTTGCGCTTCCGCCAGCTGCTGCCGGTGGCGGGCCTGGTCCAGAGCCTGCGCCAGGCGGGCTTCCTGGCCGACGCGCCCGTGGGCGTCTACAGGGGGCTGCGCGGGCGCCTGGCCGCCGAGGGCGTCGAGGGGTGGGGGCGCCGCATGGCCCGCGCCCTGCGCTCGCACCAGCTGGCCGTGGGCGGGGTGGACGCCCTGGCGGGCGCCCTGCACCGCTGGGGCGGTCGGCTTCTCTTCACGCGGACCGCCCTGGCGCTGCTGGCCCTGCTGGTGATCGCCGGCGCGGGCGCCTTCGCCCTGGTGGGCGCGGGGACGTGGCGGGCCTACAGCCTGGTGGACGCCGACAGCCTCGGCCCGAGCCTGCTGGCCCTCTGGGCGGCCCTGCTCGTCTCGTTCGCGCTGCACGAGCTGGCCCACGCCGTGGCGGTGAAGCACTACGGCCGGCGGGTACTGCGGGGCGGGATGATGCTCTACTACGGCATGCCGGTGGCCTTCGTGGACACGAGCGATATCTGGCTGGCGGGGCGGCGGGCGCGCATCGTGGTCTCGCTGGCCGGGCCAGTATGCGACCTGGCCGTCGGCTCGCTGGCGGCGATCGCCGCGGCCGCGCTGCCCGCGGGCTGGGCCGGCGAGGCGGCCTACAGGCTGGCGGCGGCGAGCTACCTGGCGGCCCTGTTCAACCTGAACCCGCTGCTCGAGCTGGACGGCTACTACATCCTGAGCGACTGGCTGGGCCTGCCAAACCTGCGCCGGCGGGCCCTCGACTTCATGCGCGGGCCCCTCTGGCAGAAGCTGAGCGCCCGGGCGTCCCTGAGCCGTGAGGAGCGCATCTTCACCGTCTACGGCGCCCTGGCGGCCCTCTACACCGCCGTGGCCGTGGGCCTGGCCCTGGCCTTCTGGCAGCGGCAGCTGGCGCGCGTGCTGGGCGACCTGTGGGCGCGGGGCGACCTGGCGGGACGCCTGGTGGCCGCCCTGGTGGTGCTGGCCGTGGTGCTGCCCGTGGCCCTCGGGCTGCTGGTGGCGGCCTGGGGGCTGGTGGCCGCCGCCGCGGGCTGGGCGGCCCGGCGCGACCTGGGGCGCAACCCCCTGGTCGTGGCCGCCGTCCTCGCCGCCTTCGCCGGCGCCCTGGCCCTGCTGCCGCTGCGCTACGGGGCCGGCTTCGAGACCAGGCTGCTCGCGCCGCTGCTCTGGCTGGCCGCCCTTGTCGCCCAGCTGGCCCTGCACGCCGACTACAGGGGCGCCGCCGTGGCCCGCGCCCTCGACGCGTTCCTGGTCGTGACGGCGCTCGAGCTGATCGCCCAGGCGGGGCTGCTCCTGCTGCCCGACCAGCTCCTGGTCTGGACGGCCTTCGAGAACCTGGGCTTCACCCTGCTGCTCTTCGCGGGGCTGGTGGCCCTGCTCGACGTGGACCTGCGCCAGTCGCCCATGGGCGAGCTGGCGGCCAGCGCCATGCTGCTGGCCGTGGCCTTCCTCGCCGGCGGCATGGCCATCTGGGCGCTCCAGGCGGCCTTCCCGGCCCTGGCGCCGTTTGTGCTGGTGCTGCTGGCGGCGCCGGTCTACAGCACGGTGGTGGCCCTGGCTATGCTGCTGCCCCTGGTGGGCAGCCTGCACGACTCGCGGCTGCTCTGGAGCTGGCTGCTGCTCTGGGTGGGCATCGCAGCCCAGGCCGCGGCCTACCTGCTCGAGCTGGTGGCGGGCGAGGGTCTGACGCGAGCGGCCCTGGCGGCGGTGGTGCTGGCCGCCGGCCTCTGGGCGGCCTCGTGGTGCGCCCACGCCGTCGCCCTGCGCCAGCCGGCCCCGCGCGAGCTGCGCTGGCCCGTGGTGCCCGCGTCGGGCGAGGGCGAGCAGCTGCAGCGGGCCTTCCGCCACACCTACGCCGGCCTCTACACGCTGCTGCGGGCCTACGGCGGCGCGCGGCGCGCCCGAGCCCTGGACGACCGCATGGACGTGCTCGCGGCCACGGCCAACTGGGAGATCACGCTCGACCGGGAGCAGGCGCGGATCGGGGCCGAGCTGGCGGGGCGCCCACTCGACGTGCAGGGCGGGCGCTACGCCGAGGTGCTGCGCTACGCCGTGGCCGAGCTCGAGCGCCTGGCCGGGGCGACCTTCGCCAGGCGCGCGATCCGGGCCGCCTACGACGCCCTGCCCTGGCCCGAGCGCGAGGCCGCCGACCGGCGCTGCTTCCCCGCCACGCCGTGGGCGCGCGAGCTGTCGCGGGCCTTCGGCGACGCCCGGGCCGCGCGCCTGCGCCTGCTGCGCCAGGTCGAGCGCTTCGCCGCCTGCGACGACGCCGAGCTGGCCGCCCTGGCGTCAGCCTTCGAGGCACGCCGCGTAGGCGCGGGGGCCGCGGTGCCCCGCGATGACCCTGGCGATCTGTGGGTGGTCGAGGCGGGCGAAGTGGCCGCGCGCGAGGGCGGCAGGGTGGTGGCCGAGCTGCACCGCGGCGCCTGCTTCGGCGGCGGGGCCGCGGAGCCGGCCGGGCGCGCCTACAAAGCCAGCGTGGACAGCGACCTGCTCGTGCTGCCGGCGGCCGAGCTGGCGGCCCTGCTGCGCGGCGCGGCGCCCCACGCGGCCGAGGGCGAGGCCCTGGCGCTGATGGTGCGGACCCTCGAGCGGGCGCCCGTCTTCCACGACCTGCCCCGCGAGACGCTCAGAGCCCTGGCGCTTCAGGCAGAGCTGCTGCGCCTGCCCCCGCGCACGCCCGTCGTGCGCCAGGGGCTGCCGAGCGGGCGGCTGTACGTGATCGTCTCGGGCGAGGCCGCCGTCGTGCAGCGCCCCGCCGGGGCCGCCGGCGCCGAAAACACCTCGGCCAACGGGCGCCGCGTGGTGGCGCGCCTGGGGCCGGCCGAGCTGTTCGGCGAGGTCGAGCTGCTGCGAGGCACCCTGCCCGTGGCGAGCGTCGTCGCGGTGACGCCCGTCGAGCTCCTGGCGCTGCCCCACGCCGCCGTGGCCGGCCTGCTCGCCTCGGCCGCCGACGTCGAGCGCGGGCTCGAGCGCATCGGCAGCGGGCGGCTGATCGCCCTGCGGGCGGAGGCGTAGGGGCGGGCGTCTACGGCTGGACGAAGATCTGGTAGGAGCCGTTGCGGGCGCCGCGGGCGCTGATCGTGTAGGAGATCGCGCCGTC
>DAOLDO010000471.1:0-5566 GCA_035327325.1 Chloroflexaceae bacterium
CCCCCCTCCCTCCTTCTGGCCGCCCTGGGCGGCGGGGCCGCCGCCCCGAGCCGCGGCGCCACCCCCGGGGCCCCCAGAACGGGGAAGTGCCCCGCGTCCGACCAGCCGAGCCACTCCGAGACCTGGGCCGTGACCAGGAAGATCGCGCAGAGCGCCAGCAGGCTCAGGGCCGGCAGGTCCGGCGACCGCCACCTGTAGTAGACGGCCGCGGCGCCGCCCAGCCCCAGCGCGGCCAGGGCGCCCACAAGCAGGTACAGCTCGCCGTCGCGGATCACCCAGCGCTGCGTGATCAGCTCCAGGGCCGTGGCCGTCCCCCAGAAGGCCGCCACGGCCAGGCCGGCCCGCCGGTACCAGGGCGAGCGCATCCAGAGGCCGGCGCGGCCGCGCCCGAGCTCCCAGCCGATCGCCCAGGCGGCGTTCAAGGCGAAGAGGGCCGTCGGCCTGAGATCGTAGGCCAGCGCGACGCGCTGCTCGAGGAACAGCCCCAGGCTCAGGTTGAGCAGGGCGAGCAGCAGCATCCACAGCGGCCCGTTGCGCGCGAGCAGCGTCGGCACCACGATCATGGCCGCCCAGCTCAGGAAGAGCGCGAACGAGTCGGCGCCCGTTTGGTAGACCTGCCCGAAGACCGCCAGCAGGGCGCCGATCAGGGCACAGGCGGCGAACAGGGCCACCTGGCCCGAGCTGCGCTCGAGGCCGCGCCACAGGGCGAAGCCGCCCGTCGCCGCCACGGCGCCGGCGAGCAGGCCCAGCTTCACGAAGCGGTGCAGGTCGTCCCAGTTATAGGCGAAGAAGAAAAAGGTGCCGGCCAGGGTGAAGGCCGCGCCGAGCACCAGGAGCGCCCGGCTGAAAAAGCGAGCCCATGCCGGCGGCATGGGCAGATGGCCCGCGGCGGCGAGGGCTCGCTCCAGAGTGGCCGGGCTGAGCAGGCCCTGGCTGGCGAGCCGGCGCAGCCGCTCGGGCGTGGCCGGCTGGTCAAGGGGATTCATCGGGGCCTCCTGCTAGCTGACGTGATTACTCACGCTAACTCTAGCAGAAGGCCCCGGGGATCGCATTCACCGAAAGGTTGACCTGGGGGCCGTGGCCAGCCGGCTACATGAGGCGCAGGGGCGGCTGCTGGTTCATCATGGCGGGGGCGGCCAGCTCGAAGTAGCTGCGCATCGCCGAGCGGGCGGGCTCGGGGATGCCGGCCTCTTCGATCGCGGCGAGCATATGGCCCAGCCACGCATCGCGCTCGGCGGGGCCGATCGGGAAGGGGGCGTGGCGCATGCGCAGCCGCGGGTGGCCGCGCAGCTCGCTGTAGCTGGCCGGGCCGCCGAAGTATTGCACCAGAAAGAGATACTGGTGCTCTTTCCCAGGGCCGAGGTCGGCGGGGAACATGGGGCGCAGCAGGGGGTCCCGCTCGACGCGGGCGTAGAAGGCGTCTACCAGGCGCCTGAAGACCGGCTCGCCGCCCGCCTGCTCGAAGATGGATGTCGGGGTGTTCATGCGCTCAGTCTAGCACAGGCGCGGGCCTCGCGCACCCGCCCCGCTCGAGACGCTCCGGCGGCTCGCTCCGGTGGCACCGCCGATGCCGGGTATGCCAGAATAATGCTCGACCCGTATTGCAAATCATACAAGACGGATCGGTGGGCGCCCCACCTCTAGCTACACTGCCGGGCGGTGCGCGGGCTGTGACGCTAGAGGCAAAAGCGGTGCGGCGTGAGCGCGTCGGGCATGCCCTGCCCAGAGGCCGCCCTGACTTTCAGGCTTTCGTAGCAGGGCGACAACAGGTCGGAGAGCTTCGTGCATATAGACAACTTTTGTTGACACTCCCCGCTAATCGTGGTACTATTGCGTCACAGCCAGGGATGTCTCCGTTCGCACCTTCCGCTGCCGGCTTTTGGCATTTAAGCAAAAACGTCGTCTCGCCGGCGAGGCGGCCCCCCTTGTTGGCGCCCGCCCACATCACACGCTGAGCGCTCCGCTCCTGGAAAGGCAACGATGCGTACCCTCATCTTTACGGGCAAAGGCGGCGTCGGCAAGACGAGCGTTGCCGCGGCCACCGCGCTGCGGGCCGCCGACATGGGCCTGCGCACCCTGGTGATGAGCACAGACCCGGCCCACAGCCTCGCCGACTCCCTCGACCTGGAGGGCCCCCTCGGGCCCGAGCCCGTGCGCATCACGCCCACCCTCGACGCCCTCGAGGTGAGCATCTACCACGACATCGAGAGCAACTGGGGCCTGGTGCGCGAGCACTTCTCGCAGCTGATGGCCGAACAGGGCGTCGAGGGCATCCTGGCCGACGAGATGAGCATCCTCCCGGGGATGGAGGAGGCGTTCCCGCTCATCAGGATCAAGAAGCATAAAGAGGCCGGCGACTACGACCTGCTGGTGATTGACTGCGCCCCCACGGGCGAGACGCTGCGGCTCCTGTCCGCCCCCGAGACCTTCAAGTGGGCGATCAACATGCTGCGCGGGGCCGAGAAGTTTGTGATCAAGCCCCTGCTGCGCCCGATGGGCAAGCTTAACCCCACCCTCGGCAAGATGATCGCCCCCACCGAGGTCTACGACGCCGTAGACGAGATGTTCGAGCAGATGGTCGGCGTCACCGAGACCCTGGCCAACCCCCTCGAGACCTCGATCCGCCTGGTGATGAACCCCGAGAAGATGGTGATCAAGGAGAGCCAGCGCGCCCTCACCTACCTCTCGATGTACGGGCTCACCGTTGACACCGTGGTGGTCAACAAGATCCTCCCCGTGGACCAGGACAGCGGCTACCTCAACCACTGGAAGGACGTGCAGCAGCGCTACCTCCAGGAGGTCGAGCACGGTTTCACGCCGCTGCCGATCCGGCATGTGCCCTACTACGCCGAGGAGGTCGTCGGCCTCGACAAGCTGCGCCAGATGGGCCGCGACGTCTATGGCGACGCCGACCCGACGGCGGTGGTCTACAAGCAGGCCCCGCTCGACCTGGCCAAGCTGCCCGACGGCTCGTACCGGGTGAAGATCAAGCTGCCCTTCGCCGACGTCAGCCAGCTCGACCTCTTTCAGAACGGCGACGAACTGGTCATCCAGATCGGCGACTTCCGCCGGATCATGACCCTGCCCACCAGCCTCGCGGGCCAGGAGGCCGGCCAGGCCGAGATGGAAGGCGACTGGCTGATCGTCCCCTTCTACGCGCCGAACGGCGTGCGCCGCTAGGCCCGTAGGCTCGCGGCGGACCCTGCCGCCCACGAGCACGTCCCACTGGGGTCTCACGGGGCGCTCCCCCGGAAAACCTATAGGGTGTCCGCTTAGGTTAAGGAGGTGTACGGATGGCCGTCACACGAGGCTGGTTCTCGGAGTCGTCGGCTCAGGTGGCGCAGATCGGCGACATCATGTTCCAGGGTCACTGGCAGTGGGTGTCGAACGCGCTGCAGGCCACCTCGGCCGCGGTCGAGAACATCAACCGCAACGCCTACCCGGGCATCGCCCGCAGCGGCAGCGGCGAGGGCGGCTTCACCGCCCCCGAGGTGGGCTTCCGCCCGAAGCGCATCCGATCGCGCTTCAACCGGTAGGAGGGGCCGGGGCCCGGGGCACAGGATACGGCCGTCGAATTCTGTGCCCCGGGCCCTGGATCCCGTAACCGAACGATGATCAGCCTCCTCTATCACAGTCACACGGTTGTCCCGGCCCATCTCGCCGAGCTCGAGGCCCTCGGCCTCGTCGAGCCCGACGAGCAGATCCTGGTTGCCCTCGACGGCGTGCTGCTCGACGGCGGCGGCCAGCGCCTAAGCGGCCCAACCCTCCACGACTACTGCCTGGTGACCACGCTGCGGGTCATCCTCTGGGCCCGCGACTACGGCCGCCACCTCTGCTGCGCCTTCCCCCTGGCCGAGCTCGTCGCGGTCGAGGGCGCCGGCATTGACCCGCTCCACGCCCAACTCGCCCTGACCTTCGCGGCCCCCGAGGAGGACGACCAGCAGTTCACCCTGGCCCTGCTCCCCCTCGCCAACTTGCAGGCCGCCCTGACCCTGCTGCGCGCCGCCAGCGAGGCCGCCCGCGCCCTCGCCGACCACGGCGTCGCCGCCCGCGAGGCCGGCCCCGAGATTATGGCGGTGCTCGGCGAGCAGATCTACGGCCACGTAGACGGCCTGCGCCCCGGCGAGTCGCCCTACCGCTGGCCCGGCGCCGCCGCCCCCCAGGCGATCAGCCCCGGCCCCGCCTTCGCCCACGACCCGGCCAGCCTCCCGCCAGGCCAGGTCTACGCCGCCGGGCGCCTGGCCCGCTCGGCCTGGGACACCCTGCGCCGCTCGATCCGCGAGGCCGAGCTCCCCTTCGAGCTGAACAGCGGTAGCCTGCGCGAGCTGACCGAGGCGGTGCGCGCGATCAACGAGCTGGTGCACACGGTGGCCAGCAACCCGAATGCGCAGCAGATGGCCATGGCCTTCCTCAACCGCGGCGGCGCTCAGGGGGCACCGCCGCCGGCGGCCCCCGCCACCAGCGCCAGGAGCGATGAGCCGGCCCCCGCCGCGCCCGCGCCGGCCAGCTACCACGAGATCCCGCTGCGCCGCCGCGACGCGCCCCCGGCCCGGCCCGCCGCCCCGCCGTCGGCGAGCCCGCAGCACCCGGCCGGCGCGCCGCGACGCGCCGCCGAGGCGGCCCCCGCCGCGCTCCCCGACCGCCGCGACATCCCCTTGCGCCGCCGCGGGGCCGCGACCGCCCCCCCGCGGCCCTTCGGGCCGGGCCACCTGCCCGTCGCCGTCAGCGGCTCCGGCGACGCGGGCCCCGACGACCGCCCGTCGCCGCTGGAAGACCGGCCCTGAGGGCCGGCACAACATGGACGGGGCGCAGCGCGCTGCGCCCCTCCGACAGGGAAGCACTATGAGCACTCGCCCCTATCTCGGCATCAACGTCAACGCGGCCAGCGTCGAGGAGATGCGCTACCGCGGGCTGCTCGAGGAGGGCGAAACCCTGCTCGCCCTCTTCGACGGCGTCCTGCTCGACGAGAACCGCCGCCGCGTCGGCGGCCTCGCCCTCTCCGACTTCGTGGCCCTGACCGACCAGCGCGTGGTCACCTGGGCCCGCGGCTTCTTCAACGACACGGTTGACAGCTTCAAGTGGGCCGACGTGGACGTGGTGCAGGCCGAGACGTGGGACCCGTGGCACGGCCGCGTCCAGCTGGCCTTCCGCCTGCCCCCGGTGGCGCCCCGCAAGCGCCGCATCGCGGTCAACGGCAGCTACGAGGAGCCCGGCAGCGGCGAGCGCCTGGTACTCAACACCCTCGACTACATGCCCGCCGACGACGTGGCCACCTTCGCTCGCATGGTCGAGCTGATCGGCGACCAGATCGTCGCCGGGGCCGGCGGCGAGGAGCTGGTGGCCGCCTTCTTCGCCGAGTTCCCCGCGGTCGAGCGCGAGCCCCTCCAGCCCTTCTTCACCGCGCCCGAGCCCACGCCGCCGCCAGCGGCCCCCGCCCCCGAGGGCGACGAGGCGCCGCAGCGCAGGCGCTGGTGGCAGGTCGGTCGCGCCGGCGAGGAGCAGCACGATCTGCCGGCGCCCGACACCCCCGGCAACCTGATCGCCGCCTACGAGCGCGCCCGCGGCG
>DAOLDO010000472.1:0-5547 GCA_035327325.1 Chloroflexaceae bacterium
CCGGGCGACCACGTGGGGTCGCCCGTACCTGCTGCGCTCGGGCGTAAGGGCGGCCCAGCGTGGCCGCCCCGCCGCGCCCAACCCCGCTTGAGCTTGGACGCAGTACTAGTCCGCCTGTGGCGAGGAGCTGTAGCCGGACCGGGGCCTGCCGACGCGCACCAGGGGGCGCACCTGCTCGTGCATGAGCCAGTGGTAGCATGCGGCGGCCACGGGGGCGAGCAGCCAGAAGTTGAAGAGGCGGAAGATGATCGCGGCCGGCACCGCGGCCGGCCCCGCGCCGAGCTGGGTGAGCACCGCCACCAGGGCCGCCTCGACCGTGCCGCCGCCGCCAGGCAGCACGTTGAAGGTCGAGGTGATCAGGGCGATGCCGAAGGCCGTCGCCACCGCCGCCAGGCTGACGCTTACCCCAAGGCCGTGGAGGACCAGCAGCATCGCCAGGCTGTGGCCGGTCAGGGCGGTCAGCTGGACCAGCACGAGCAGGGCGACGTCGCGCCGGCGGCTGGCGATCAGCTCGCGGCCGACGTGCAGCTCGGCGATCAGGGTCTCGGCCCAGTGGCTCGAGGAGGGGCGGCCGAGCAGGCTGTCCACCCTGCGCTGGAGCCCCACGAGCCAGCGGGTCAGGGTCGCCTCGGGCCTGGTCAGCACGAAGGCGGCCGTGCCGATCACGGCGACCGCCACCACGCCGGCCACGTAGCTGGCCCGGCCGGTGACCATGCCGTGGACGGCCAGGTAGAGCAGACTGAACGAGAACATCAGCAGCATCGCCCCGGCGTAGCTCAGGGTCTCGAGCGAGGCGATCAGGGTTGACTCGCCCGAGCTGACGCCGCGCCGGCTGAAGTTGCTGATCAGGAAGGCGTAGCTGCCCACGCCGCCCGCCGGCACCGACTGGCTGATCACGATCGCCACCAGGGCCGTGGCCCAGAGGCGCAGCAGCCCCATGCGGTAGCCGAGCGAGCGCAGGACGATATTGAAGACCTGGGAGCTGACCAGGTAGCTGAGGCCGATCAGGATGAAGCTGGCGGCCAGCCAGTGGGGGCGCAGGTCGTCGAGCAGGCCGAAAGCCTCGACAATCCACGCGCGGTTCAGGTAGGCCAGGGCCAGGATTGCCAGGCTGATCGCGGCGCTGGTGAGGAGCTTCCAGCGAGACTGGGGCATCGGCGCATCCTTTCGTGCGGCCGGCGGTCGCTCAAGGTAGACGGTTGTGGCCGCCCGTTGGTTGCAATGTGCCCCTCACCAGACGATGCTGAAGCCGCCCTCTTTGCCGGTCGGCTGCTCCCAGGTGACCTCGACCTTCTCGACCTGGGCGTGGGCGGGCCCGCTGTAGCACCAGCTCACCAGGCGCTGGACGGCGGGGCGGGTGCCCTCGAAGACGGCCTCGACCCGGCCGTCGGGCAGGTTGCGCACCCAGCCCTCGACCCTGGCCTCGCGGGCCTTGTCGCGCGCGTAGGCCCGAAAGCTCACCCCCTGGACCCGACCGGCGATCAGCACGTGTGCGCGCACCAGCTCCGTTGACACCTGTGGCTCCTACCTGGCATCGTAGCGTCCGGCCGCGCTCCCCCGCGGCGCCGGGCCGTCTGTGAGTATACCGTAGGCGGCCGCGGGGCGCAATGGGGCGCGCTATTCAGTCTGTTCATCTTGGGCCCCGTCGCCCCGTCGGCCGCGCCCGTAGGCGCAACGGGCTTTGCCCCGGCTTTGCGCCCCTGGGCCATGGCTGGTATACTCTTCAATGGTGCCACGATGCCTTGATGGCGCGGAATCAGGGGAAGAGCCGCCCGATGACAGACCAGGACCGCATCAGAAACTTCGGGGTGATCGCCCACGTCGATCACGGCAAGACCACCCTGAGCGATAGATTGATCGAGACCACCAACGCCGTCAGCGTGCGCGAGCGCCGCGACCAGATGCTCGACTCGCTCGACCTCGAGCGCGAGAAGGGCATCACGATCAAGCTGGCCAGCGTGCGCCTCAACTACCTGGCCAAAGACGGCAACGAGTACATCCTCAACCTGATTGACACCCCCGGCCACGTGGACTTCTCCTACGAGGTGGCCCGCACCCTCGCCGCCTGCGAGGGCGCGCTCCTGGTGGTGGACGCGGCCCAGGGCATCGAGGCCCAGACCCTGGCCAACGTCTACCTGGCCATGGAGCACGACCTGACGATCATCCCGGTGATCAACAAGATTGATTTGCCCTCGGCTCACCCCGAGGAGGTCGCCGCCGAGGTCGAGAACGTGATCGGCATCCCCAAGGAGGAGTCGATCCTCGCCTCGGCCAAGGCCGGCATCGGCGTCGAGGCTATCCTCGAGGCGATCGTCAGGCGCATCCCGCCGCCCCACGGCCAGCGCCGCCAGCCCGCCCGGGCCCTGATCTTCGACTCGCAGTACGATCCCTACAAGGGCGTGATCGCCTACGTGCGCGTGGTGGACGGCGCCATCCCCGCCAACGCTCGCGTGCAGTTCATGGGCACCGGCGCCCACGCCGACGTGCTCGAGCTCGGCGTCATGCGCCCCGCCATGACGCCCCTGCGCGAGCTGGCCGCCGGCGAGGTGGGCTACATCGCCACTGGCCTCAAGACGGTCGAGGAGTGCCAGGTCGGCGACACCGTCACCCTGGCCGAGCAGCCCGCCGCCGGGCCCCTCCCCGGCTACAGGCCCGCCAAGCCCATGGTCTTCGCCGGCCTCTACCCGACCGACAGCAACGCCTACCCCGAGCTGCGCGAGGCCCTCGAGAAGCTCAAGCTCAACGATGCGGCCCTCTCCTTCCAGCCCGAGAGCTCGGCCGCCCTCGGCTTCGGCTTCCGCTGCGGCTTCCTCGGCCTGCTGCACATGGAGATCGTGCGCGAGCGCCTGGAGCGCGAGTACAACCTCGACCTGCTGATCACCGCGCCCAGCGTGGAGTACCAGGTCCTGCGCACCGACGGCGAGATCATCACCGTCTCCAACCCCTCGGAGATGCCCGAGGTCAGCAAGATCGCCGCGATCGAGGAGCCGATCGTGCAGATCAGCGTGATCGCGCCCACCCGCTACATCGGCACGATCATGGAGCTGGTCACGACCAGGCGCGGCGCCTTCGACACCATGGAGTACCTCGACCCGACCCGGGTCCTGCTCAAGTACAAGATGCCCCTGGCCGAGATCGTGATTGACTTCTACGACCTGCTCAAGAGCCGCACCCAGGGCTACGCGACCCTCGACTACAGCCTGGCCGGCTACCAGGAGGCCGAGCTGGTCAAGCTCGACATCCTGGTCAACCAGGCCCCCGTTGACGCCCTCTCGCTGATCGTGCACCGCGACTTCGCCTTCCAGCGCGGCCGCGACCTGGTCGAGCGCCTGCGCAAGCTCATCCCCCGCCAGATGTTCGAGGTGCCCATCCAGGCCGCCATCGGCAGCAAGGTGATCGCCCGCGAGACCGTGCGCGCGATGCGCAAGGACGTTTTGGCAAAATGCTACGGAGGGGATGTGACAAGAAAAAAACGTCTGTTGGAGAAGCAGAAGGAGGGAAAGAAGCGTATGAAGATGGTGGGGAATGTGGAAATCCCACAGGAAGCCTTTATGGCGATCCTCACTCTTGGCGAGGACAACGAGGACTAGTGTCGTTTTGCTCTTGTCCATCTATGCTTGAATCCTCGGGGGCCTGCGCGAGATAACATTCTAGCCCAAGGAGAAATATCCTCAGCACGAATTCGGTCGGGAAGAACCCTGCGTGGGGTCGTCGCTCGTGGAGCGCCCTGCCGTGTTCTTGGAACGAGGTGAAAAGCTCCAGGTTCTCGAGCCGGTTGTCGGTCTTGACGCCGTTCTTGTGGTGGACCACCTCCGTTCGTTTGAGGGGGCGGCCCAGGTGCTCGGCCATCACCAGGCGGTGCTCAGGGATGTAGCCCATATTGTTGGCCATCGCGTCGAACAGTGGATGGTCAGGGTAGACCTTAACAAGAACGTATCCCCGCTTCATCACGCGACCACCTCGCCAGGTTGTGGATGACGGGCCAGTGTGCAGGCAGCTATGGCAGAGCCCTGTAAAGGTGTCAGTACGAATATTGGCCGCATGGGCCATGCGCTCCTGCTTGCAGACGCCGCACTGAACAGGAACAGATTGCCCTTTCCGACGAGACCAGAACACGACGCTCTGGTTGGGAAGAGTTTCATCGCGCCACTTCTCGCCGCGCTCACACGCCGCGCAGAGACCAGTGTACTTCGCTCGCGTTGTATTGTTGGAGAGTACGACCCGCTCGCGCCGGCAGGAGCCGCAAATGACGGGCACATACGTGTCCGTCCGCCGCGACCAGCAGACGATACTACCGCTTGATAGGTGCTTATCCTGCGTACGCTTATGGTTCGGCATGATCGCGCCCTTTAAACGGATTCGGATAGATTATAGATGGGAACGCATGTTCTGTCAATACCTGTTTTCGGGAGCAGCACCATGCGCCTGATTCGCCTCGTCGCCCTGATGCTCCTCGTCGCCTTGACGGCCTGCGCCAGCACCCAGAACGGCCAGGCGCTCATAGGCGCCGGCGACAGCCCCGCCATTTTCAGCTACGACGGGCGCACCTATAGCGCCGCGGACTTCGCGGCCCGCCTCGAGCGCGACATCGGCGAGGGCGTGGCGGGCCTGCTGGCCCAGGGCCAGACCCGCGAGCAGATCGAGCAGCTGGCGGCGGAGACGAACGTGCGCGGCCAGATCTTCGACCAGATGGTCCAGGACGCCCTGCTCGCCCGCTACGCCCGCCAGCGCGGCATCGGGGTTGACCCGGCCGGGGTTGACGCGGCCGTGATCGCCGCGGGCGCGCCCGCCGACGGCGGCCCCTTCCTGATCACCGCGCCCCAGCGCGTCCGCGCCGCCGCCAACCAGCTCAACTTCGAGGTGATCGCCCGCAACACCTACGCCCCCATGGCCAACCTGCGCCAGATCGTCGTGGCCGACGAGGCCGCCGCCGACCAGCTGCTCGCCGACCTGGCGAGCGGGGCCGACTTCGCGTCCCTGGCCCGCGAGCGCTCGCTCGACGGCGACTCGAGCGAGGACGGCGGCGAGCTGGGCTGGGTGCCCCGCGGCAACTACCCCCCCGAGTTCGACGAGGTGGCCTTCTCGGCGCCCCTCAACACCCCCACCAAGGCCACCACGCAGCTCGGCGTCCACGTGATCGAGGTGCGCGAGCGCGCCGAGGAGCGGGCCTTCGACAACTTCGAGCAGCTGCGCAGCAGCGCCGGCGCTCAGCAGTACTACGAGGAGACGTTCCTCCCCTGGTACGAGGAGCTGCGCCGCGAGGCCGAGAACAGCGGCGAGCTCCAGTTCGCCCCCAACTTCGACCCGTCGAGCGCGCCGCTGCCCTTCCCCGAGGGAACGCCGTAGGGCCAGGGCTGAAGCATGAGGGCTGAAGCATGAAGGGCGCGACCGCGCTGTCCCCCGGCCGCCTGCTCGACGCCGCCGCCGCCGCGTTCGGGATCGACCCTGCCGTAGGCGCGCAGCTGTGGGAGGCCGGGGCCCTGCTGGCCGCGGCCCGCCCCCCGGGCCTGCCCGCCCCCGGCGCGGCGCCCGCCGTGCGCTCCTACG
>DAOLDO010000473.1:0-5500 GCA_035327325.1 Chloroflexaceae bacterium
GCGGCGGCGAGGGGGCCGCCCGCGCCGCCGAGGGAGCCGCCGCCGTCCTGCGCGCCAGCCCGGGCGGCGACCCCGCGCTGCTCATGCAGCAGGCCCACAGGGCCATCCAGGGCACCAGGGGCGCGGTCATGGCCCTGATGACCTTCAACCTGCAGCTGCGCAGCGTGAGCTACATCGGCGTCGGCAATATTGGCGCCCACGTCTACAGCCAGATCCCGATCAAGCCGATCTCGAAGAACGGCATCGTCGGCTACAGGCTCCCCCACCTGCTGAAGCTGGCCTACAGCTACAATTTCGGCGACACCTTCGTTCTTTTCAGCGACGGCGTCTCGGGTCGTTTCACCCTCGACTCGGCCATCGGCCCGTCCCTCCCGCCCCAGAGCCTCGCCGAGCGGATCCTCAACGACTACGGCAAGACGACCGACGACGCCACCGTGGTTGTGGTCCGGGTCACCGAGTAGCCCCATGAACACCGACCTCGCCGCCTGGCTCGCCGCTCAGCGACCCGCCCTGCTCGCTCAGTGGAACCACCTGCTGGCCCCCGGCCCCGCGCCCGGCGACCCTCTCGCCCCCGATGCGTCGCCCGCCGTCGCCACCATAGAGCCCCCCGTCGAGCTGGCCCCCCTCTACGACGCCGTCGTGGCCGCCGCCGCGGGCGACCCCGCGTCCTTCTACGGGCAGCTGTACGACCTGGCCCGCGCCGAAGGGCCCGACGCCGGCCTCGCCGCCGGCCTCGCCCTGACCCACAGGCTCGCCCGCGCCGCCCGCGCCCGCGCCCGCGCCTGCCCCGACCCCGCCAAGGCTCTGGCCCTCGCCGAGCGGCTCGACGACCTATTCGAGGGCGCAGCCCTGGCCTTGGCCCGCGCCTGGGACGCCCACAGCCGCGAGCTCATTCGCGACCACGAGTTTATCACCGAGAGCCTCGACGCCGCCTCGGCCGCTGCCGACCGTCGCGCCTTGCAGCTCCAGGCACTGAACGTGATCTCCCAGCAGCTCTCGGCCATCCTCGAGCCCGAGCAGCTCTTCGAGCTCGTTCTCTCCAACCTCGACCGCCTCACCGGCGCGGCCCACCTCTCCCTCTGGCTGCCCGCCCCCGATGAGGCCACGGCCCTGGTCGCCCACAGGACCGTGGGCGCCGAGGCCGTGCCCGTGCTCGGCGCCCGCGTCGCCCTCGGACGTGACGGCGACCTGGTCGCCCGGGCTTTCAGCGGCGGCGCCCTCCAGTTCGAGCTCGAGCCCGACCCGCGCCGGCAGGGCCCCTGGCTCCAGCCTGGCTGCGGCGTCCTCGCCATGCCGATGATCGCGGGCGAGCGCAGCGTGGCAGTCGTCGTGCTCCAGGACCCCGACCCGGTCAATCAGCTCCGCCTCCAGCAGGACCTGGTGCAGGCCGTGATCAGCCAGACGGCGATCGCCCTCTCCAACGCCCGCCTCTACGCCGAGGTGCGCGGCCTCAACGTCGAGCTGGAGCAGCGCGTCGCCGAGCGCACCAGCGAGCTGCAGGACGAGAAGGACCGCCTGGCGACCATCCACCAGATCGCCACCGAGGTGAGCAGCACCCTCGACCTCGACGCCCTGCTCAACACCTCGCTCCAGCTCCTGGTGGACATCACCAGGGCCGAGCACGCCTCGATCATGCTGGTCGAGCAGGACGACAGCAGCCTGCTGATGACCAGGGCCGTGCTCGGTGTGCCCGGCGAGTCCAACCGCAACAACTATATCCGCTTCCCGATCGGCAGCGGCATCGCCGGCTGGGTGGCCCAGCACCGCGTCGGCGCCCTGGTTGACGACGTGAGCCGGGACGAGCGCTGGGTCACGGCCCCGGGCGGCTCGGTGCGCCGGCGCGAGGGGGCGATGATCGCCGTGCCCCTGGTGATGCAGGGCGAGGTGCTCGGCGTGCTCAGCCTCTCGCACCGCCAGGTCTGCTACTTCCACGAGGGCCATCTGCGCATGCTGAACGCCTGCGCCGGCGCGATCGCGATCGGCATCAACAACGCCAACCTTTTCCAGATGATCAGCGCCGAGGCCGAGCGGCGCTACGAGCTGCTCGACCATCAGCAGAAGGAGTCGAGCCAGATCCAGGCCATCATGCAGAGCCTGAGCGACGGCGTGATCGTCTGCGACCTCGAGGGGCGCGTCCTGGTCACCAACCCCGCAGCGGCGAGCATCCTGGCCCGCGGGGTCGAGGAGCTGCTGCTCTGGAACCTCCATGACATCATCGCCCGCTACCTCGGGGCCCGCTCCGCCGAGATGCCCCTGGCCGAGCTGCTGCGCCGCCCCCTGACCCGCGACGAGCAGCCCCGCCTCTTCGGCACCACGCTCAAGCTCGGCGTGCACACCGTCAGCCTCTCCATGGGGCCCGTGCTGAAGGACGACGGCGAGCTCCTGGGCGCCCTGCTGGTGCTGCGCGACATCAGCCGCGAGGTCGAGGCCGACCGGCTCAAGACCGAGTTCATCGGCACCATGTCCCACGAGCTGCGCACGCCCATGACGGCGATCAAGGGCTTCACCCAGCTGCTCTCGCTTGGTGGCCTGGGCCCGCTCAACGAGACCCAGCGCGAGTTCGTGACCACGATCTACAGCAACACCGAACGCATGATCGCCATGATCAACGACGTGCTCGACATAACCAAGATTGAGTCGGGCAGCGTCGAGGTCGAGTGGCGCTCGCTGCACCTGGCCGAGGCCCTGAGCGGGGTCATGGTCGAGCTGAAGGGCGCGATCGCCGAGCGCCGGCACGAGCTGGCGATCAGCATCCCGCCCGGCCTGCCCCTGGTTCGCGCCGACGCCCACAGGCTGCACCAGATCCTCTTCAACCTGCTCGCCAACGCCGTGAAGTACACGCCGAAGGGCGGCCGGATCTGGGTCGAGGCCCACGAGGCCCGGCTCGACGAGCTGCCCGACGAGGTGCGCGACACGGTAGACCAGGGCCGGCGCTACACCCAGCTTAGCGTGCGCGACACTGGCGTGGGCATCGCGCCCGAGGATCTGCCGCGCATCTTCGACCGCTTCTACCGGACCGAGAACCCGCTCAAGATCGAGGCCGGCGGCACCGGGCTGGGCCTCTCGCTGGCCCGCCCGCTGATCGAGCTGCTGGGCGGCAGGGTCTGGGTGCGTAGCGCCGTCGGCGAAGGCAGCACCTTCAGCTTCATCCTGCCCGCCGCCGAGCCGGGAAAGTAGCAGCGGCACTCCCTATGCTATAATCCCTGAATACCGTCGGGCTCTGGCCGGCGGCGGCGGGGGGCATCCCCCGAAGAGGGAGGAGCGGGAGTGTCATGAAGCCCCTGATCGGTATCTCGTGCGGCACCTTCCACGACCGGGCCTGGTGCCCGCCGTCGTTCGGCCACCGCCAGACCTACGTGGACGCCATCCTGCGCGCCGGCGGCGCCCCGATGCTCGTCCCCCCCGTGCAGGACGAAGTCACCCTGCGCGCGATCTACGAGCGGCTGGACGGCGTGCTCTTCGCCGGCGGCGGCGATATCGAGCCCGAGCACTACGGCGCCCCTCCCCACGAGAAGCTCGGCCTGGTTGACGCCCTGCGCGACGGCGCCGAGCTGCCTATGGCTCGCTGGGCCGTGGCCGACCGCAAGCCCGTGCTTGGGATCTGCCGGGGCGTGCAGGTGCTGAACGTGGCCCTGGGCGGCACCCTCTACCAGGATATCCCCTCCGAGATCGCGACGGAGCTGCGCCACAACCTCTCGTACGAGCGCGAGGACTGGACCCACATGGCCCACGAGATCACCGTCGCCCCCGACTCGCGCCTGGCCCGCATGCTCGGCGTCGAGCGGCTGCCGATCAACTCGCTCCACCACCAGGCGGTGCGCGAGTTGGGCGCCGGCCTGCGGGCCGTGGCCTGGGCGCCCGACGGCGTGGTCGAGGCCCTGGAGGGCGACGGCGAGGCGTTCCTGGTCGGCGTGCAGTGCCACCCCGAGGCTCTCCAGGCTCAGGCCGACCCGCGCTGGCAGGGCGTCTTCGCCGCCTTCGTCGCCAGCTGCCTCAGCTACCGCGGCTCGGCTGCCCTCGCCGCCTGAGCCCCGCCCGAGAGACCACCATGCAGCGCCCCCTGATCGGCATCTCGTGTATGAACAGCGCGTCGGCCAACGGCGCCGCGCTCATGGCCGTGCGCCCGCACTACCTCCAGGCCCTCGAGGCCGCCGGCGCCGCCCCCCTGCTCATCCACCTGACCGACGACCTCGCGCTGGTGCGCCGGCTCTACGAGCTGTGCGCCGGCATCCTGCTGCCCGGCGGCGACGACCTCGACCCCGCCTACTTCGGCGAGGAGCGCCACCCCATGCTCGGCGAGGTTGACCCGCAGCGCGATGCCGTCGAGGTGGCCCTGGCCCGCTGGTGCCGCGACGAGCGCAAGCCCCTGCTCGGCATCTGCCGGGGCGCCCAGGTGCTGAACGTGGCCCTCGGCGGCACCCTCTGGCAGGACCTGCCCAGCCAACTGCTCACGGACCTCGACCACCGCCACAACACGCGGCTCGAGGTCTACGATGTCGAGGGCCACCCCCTCGCACTCGCGCCCGACAGCTGGCTCGCCGGCCAGCTCGACGCCGACACGGTGCTGGCCAACACGATGCACCACCAGGCCGTGAAGGACGTCGCCCCCGGCCTGCGCGCGGTCGGCCGCGCCCCCGACGGGGTGATCGAGGCGGTCGAGGGCGCGGGCGACCACTTCGTCGTTGGCGTGCAGTGCCACCCCGAGCACCTCTGGCGCGCGGCCGAGCCCCGCTGGCTGCGCGTGTTCGAGGGCTTCGTGGCCGCCTGCCGCGGCTGAGGCATGAGCATCGGGCTGTTCGACTCGGGCCTGGGCGGCCTCTCGGTGGCCCGCGCGGTGCGGTCCCTGCTGCCACGCCACGACCTGATCTACCTGGCCGACACGGCCCACTGCCCCTACGGCCCTCTGCCCGTCGAGCGGGTGCGCGAGCGCTCCCTCGCCTGCGCTGGCTGGCTGATCGCGCGGGGCGCCCGGGTCGTGGTGGTCGCCTGTAACACCGCCACCTCGGCCGCCGTCGAGACGCTGCGGGCCGCCCTGCCCGTGCCGATCGTAGGCATGGAGCCGGGCGTGAAGCCCGCCGTGGCCACCACGCGCAGCGGCAGGGTGGCCGTGCTCGCCACCAGCGGCACCTTGCGCGGCGACCGCTTCGCCCGCCTGGTCGAGCGCTTCGCCGGCGGGGTGGAGGTGCGCACGGTGGCCTGCCCCGGCATGGTTGAGCTGGTCGAGGCGGGCGAGCTGGCGGGGCCGCGGGCCGAGGCGGTGGTGGCGGGCTACGTGGCGCCCCTGGTCGCCGAGGGCGTGGACACCCTCGTGCTCGGCTGCACCCACTTCCCGCCCCTGCGCCCGCTGATCGCCGCGGCGGCGCCCGGCGCGACAATCGTGGACACGGGCCCGGCGGTGGCCGCCCAGGCGGCGCGTATGGCCGAGGCTGTGGGGGTGCGCCCTTGCTCGGGGGCCCTGGCCTGCGCGGCCCCAGGCGACCCCCCCGCCGCCGCGGCGGCC
>DAOLDO010000474.1:0-5492 GCA_035327325.1 Chloroflexaceae bacterium
ACCCTCGACCGCCCCTGGCAGCGGGAGACAACGCTTAACGACCTGAGCTTCTCCCTCTACTGGCAGGGCGAGTTCGACCGGGTGCGCGCCCTGAGCGGCGAGAGCCTGGCGACCATGGAGCGCCTTGGCGACCCGCGGGGCGCGGGCTACGCCCTGCTCGGCCTGGGCGCCGCGGCCCTCCAGCAGGGCGACGCGGGGGCCGCCCGGGCCCACTGCGAGGCGGCCCTGGCGAAGCTGCGGGCCGTCGGCGACGCCCGCGGGGTCGGCCTGGTGCTCACCGACCTGGGCCAGGCTGCCCTGGCGACGGGCGACCTGGCGGGCGCCAGGACGGCCCTCGACGAGGCCCTGGCCGACCTGTCCGCCATCGGCGACACCTGGATCAGCGGCTTCGCCCTGGTCTACCTGGGCGACCTGGAGCGGGCGGCCGGGCGGCACGACGCGGCGGCGGCGGCCTACGCCGAGGCCCTCGCCCCCCGTCCCGGCGGGCGCGACCGCTCGCAGACGGTGCAGGCGATCGAGGGCATGGCGGGCGCGGCGGCGGCCCTGGGCCACCACGAGCGGGCGGCGACCCTCTTCAGCGCCGCCGAGACGGCCAGGGCCGCCCTGGGCCTGCCGCCCCTGCCGACGCGCCTGGCCCGCACCGAGGCCGACATGGCCGCCACGCGCCGCCAGCTCAGCCCCAGGGCCTTCGCCGAGGCCCTGGCGGCGGGGCGCGCCCTGAGCCTGGCCCAGGCCGTCGAGCTGGCTCTGCGCCCCCTCGGCGCACCGCCGCCCGCGGCTGAGCGGTCGTCGCCCGCGGGCGACGAGCTGACCGCCCGCGAGCTGGAGGTGCTGCGCCACCTCGCCGCGGGGCTCAGCAACCAGGCTATCGCGGAGGCCCTGAGCCTCAGTGTCTACACCGTCCAGGCCCACCTGCGCTCGATCTACGCCAAGCTGGGGGTGGGCTCGCGGGCCGCGGCGGCGCGCTACGCCTGGGCCCACGGCCTCGCCGGCGAGGGCGGTCCGTAAGGCGCGCCAGCGTGGGCGCCCGCGCTGGCGCGCCGCGACGCCTGCCGCTAGCCGGCTGTGGGGCCGGCGAGCGCCCTGACAACCTTCAGCTATGCTCGCGTAACGCCGCACAGCCGCCACGGTCGGCGGCCGATCAGCCCTGCCCGGCAGCACACGTCGGACGCCTACGCCGTCGGGTCGAGCAGCTCGAGTTCGCGGCGGGCTATGGCGCTGTGGGGGTTGATCTCCAGGGCCCGCAGGAGGCAGTAGCGCCGGTGGGCCGGGTCGGCCAGCTGCATATAGAACCAGAGCCAGTCGAGCTCGAGGTGCGAGTCGGCGCGCAGGGCGATGCCGATCAGCTCGACCTCGCGGACGGTCCCCCGGGGCGTCAGCCGCTCGGCGGGCTCGCCCGCCAGCGCGAGACCGGGGTGGGCTTGCATGAATGCGCTCATAGGTGGGCTCCAATCCATCGCGCGAAGGCGCAAGGCCGCGGCCGCCCGCGTCGCCCCGCGCCTCCGCCCCCCGTGGGATGTCGAGCTCAGGCGCGAACGCGCTCGGCGCGCATGCGCTGGGCCATAGTCTGCATCACCTGGACGGCGAAGAAGGGCGTCTGCTGCACCAGGAAGAGGAAGCGCGAGCGATCGATCGGGGCCAGGGCGCACTCGCTGCGGGCCACGGCGCTCGCCGTGCGCGGCGAAGCGTCAATCAGGGCCAGCTCGCCGAGCAGATCGCCGGGGCCGAGGGTCTCGATCTCCCCGCCCTCGTCCTCGACCACCACAGCGCCCGCGGTGATCACATACATGCGGTCGCCCGGGTCGCCCTTGGCGAAGATCGTCTCGCCCGCGGCGAAGCGCTCGATATCGTGGGCCCGGTGGAAGATATTGAAGCGGATCGCCACGGCGCTCTCCTCCGAAGCTGCGGTGCTCATTCCTATGCCAAGGGTAGCAAGGTTGGCGCGCGCGCACATCGTTGGTTCTAACTAATTCGGGGGCCGGCGCGGCGAGTCTGCTATAATGGCGCCTTCCGCGAGCGAAGAAGGAGCGCAGCGTGGCGATTGTGGTTGTGGGCGGCGGCGCGATCGGGCTCCAGGTGGCGGGCCGCCTGGCCCTGGGCGGGGTCGAGAGCGCGCTGCTGGCGCGGGCGAGCGGGGTGGCGGCCCTGGCGGCCTCGCCCCTGCGGATCAGGTTCCCCGACGGCGCCCGCGAGGCGCGGGTGGCCGCCGCGGCCGAGCCTGGCGCGCTGCCGCCGGGCTGCCGCCGGCCCGAGCTGGCGGTGCTCTGCGTGAAGGGCTACGACACCCCCGGCGCGGTGGCGACCTTGCAGAGTCTAGGGCCGCGTCTCGTCCTGACCTTGCAGAACGGCATCGGCAACGAGGAGCGCCTGGCCGAGGCGTTCGGGGCGCCGCGCGTGATCGCCGGGGCGATCACCACGTCGGTCGAGCCCGCTGGCCCCGCCGAGATCGTGATCACCAAGGCCGGCGGCATCGGCCTGGCCGCCATGGACCCCGCCGCCGAGCTCGGCCCGTGGGCCGAGGCGTTTCGCGCCGCGGGCTTCCCGGTCCGAACCTACGGCGACTACAGGGCCATGAAGTGGTCGAAGGCCCTGCTCAACATGCTCGGCAACGCCCAGGCCGCCATCCTCGCCATGCCGGTGCCCGAAATCTACGCCGACCCGCGCCTGGTGGACCTGGACATGCGCGCCGCGCGCGAGGCCCTGGCGGTGATGGCGAAGATGGGCGCCCGCCCGGTGAACCTGCCTGGCTACCCCGCGGGCGCTATCGCCGCCGTCGCCCGCCTCACCCCGGCGCCCCTGCTGCGCCCCCTGATGCGCCGGCTGGTCGGCGGGGGGCGCGGCGGCAAGGACCCCTCGCTGCTGCGCGACCTGCGGGCCGGGCGCGACCGCTCGGAGGGCGAGCAGCTCTATGGGGCCGTGGCCGCCGAGGCCGCCGCCCGCGGCGTGCCGGCCCCCGTCAACGCGGCCCTCTGGCGCGTCCTGGGGGGCATCGCGCGCGGCGAGATCCCCTGGGACGAGTTCAGGGGGAAGCCGGACAGGCTCCTCGCTGCGCTCGGCGGGTGAGCGCGTCGCTCGCTCCGCTCGCCCGAGCCGACTGCACCCGGCGAGCGCTACAGGCCGGCCCGGCGGAGACGGGCGACGAGCTCGCTGAGCAGGAGGGCGGTGGCGCCCCAGACCTTGTAGCCCTCGAGGGCGTAGAAGGGCACGCGCATCGCCACGCCCCGCCGCTCCCAGACCTCCTCGCGCACGGTGGCCGGGTCCATCAGGGCCCGCAGGGGCACGCTGAAGGCAGCCTCGACCTCGTTAGGGTCGGGGCGCAGCTCGGGCTCGCCCACGCTGAGGCCGACCACTGGCGTGAGCCGGTTGTTGCTCGGGGGGATGTAGAAGGGCGTGAGGCTGCCGAGGACCTCGACGTTGGCCGGCCTGATGCCCAGCTCCTCCCAGGCCTCGCGCAGGGCGGTCCCCGCCGGGCCGCCGTCCCCGGGGTCGGCGCCGCCGCCCGGCAGCGAGACCTCGCCCTGGTGAGTGGTGAGGCGGGCCGAGCGCACGGTGAGGGGCAGCCAGAGCTCGCCCTGGCCCGGGTAGAGCAGCACCAGGGCGGCGGCCTCGCGGGGGGTGAGGCCCGGGGGCGGCTCCATGGGGCGGATCAGCTGGCCGGCGAGGTCGCGCAGGACCAGCATCTCCTCGAGGGATGGGGGCGTCGGGTCTGCCACGGCGCGCCGCAGGGCCGCGCTCTGACGCTCCAGCAGAGACTCTTGCACAGGTGGCCCTCCAGAGCGGGGCGTGGGGGAGGCGGCCCGCACCTTCACCCCTTGAGGGGCACCTCGCGCTCGGCGGCGGGCAGCTCGTAGACGAGGCCGCGGCGCCGGGGGAAGCTGTGC
Source organism: Chloroflexaceae bacterium (assembly GCA_035327325.1). GTDB lineage: Bacteria > Chloroflexota > Chloroflexia > Chloroflexales > Chloroflexaceae > CAIWXH01. The sequence goes on from DAOLDO010000474.1 coordinate 3,882, forward strand.
TCGGCGACGGGCACAAAGCGACCGGCCTCATCCATATAGAGCAGATGGCTGATGCGGATCGCGTCGTCGTCAACCTCGACCAGGTTGCACGAGTTCTTGCCGTGCTCGCGGCCGTAGCCCCGGCGCGAGGTGGTGGTGCCGCTCTGGCAGATGATCGTGCCCTTGCGCAGGTCATTGACCACGTCGAGGGTGTTGCCGATGTACGAGACGTGGATGTGGCCGCAGAGGAGCAAGTCAACGTCGCAGGCGTCGAGGCGGCGCACGGCGGCGTGGGCCCTGCGCATCACGCGGTTCTTGCGCAGGCCGGGCGGGTTGACCACGGGGTGGTGCCAGACGACAACCTTGCAGACCTCGGGGCCGTGGCGGCCGAGGATGGCGCGCAGGGCGGCGAACTGGTCGGCGCTGACCCGCCCGCCGTCCAGGGTGAAGCCGTGGGCGCTGACCGCGCCGACGACGACCAGGCCCGGGCGCTCGAAGACGGGGTTCAGCTCGTGGCTGATGTAGCGCCTGTAGCGCCCGAGGGGGTCGAGCAGGCGCAGGTGAAGGTTGAAGAGGGGCACATCGTGGTTGCCGGGAACGACGAGCTGGGGGCCAGGCAGGGCGGCCCGCAGCTCCTGGGCGGCGCGCCACTGATCCACGAAGTCGGCTCGCTGCACGAAGTCGCCCGAGATCACCAGCAGGTCGGGGCGGACCTGGTGGGCCTGGCGGATCAGGGCGTCGGCGATGGCGCGGCGGAAGGGCGGGCCGGCGTGCAGGTCGGACACGTGCAGGATCCGGTAGGGCACGGCTACTCCTCGGCAGGGGGCGGGGGCGGGGCGGCGGCGCGGGCCTTCTCGCGGGCGAGCTGAAAAAGGGCAAGCCCGATCATGATGAACGCGACGGCCAGAACGACGACGAATCCATAGCGGAGCGCGAAGGCGAGTGTCTCCATTGGGGCCTCCGGGCGGGGGCAGCTGCCTGCCCTTCACGGCGTTGCTCCGCGCTATTGTAACACGGCGCGCCCCCCGGAACAGTTTGGGCGCGGCAACCAAAGACGCGATCGCGGGCACGCCCCCTGGCGCGAGGCTTGCAGCTGTTTCAGCAGCGCCTGGCCTATGGGGCGCGAGCGAAGAAGGAGTGGCAGCGGTGGACACAAGGCTTGCGATCGTCGAGCGGCTGCTCGACGTGCTCCATACAGGCGGACGCGGACCGATGTGGGAGATCTTGAGCACGGAGCTCAAGGCCATCCTCGATCTTGTGGAGATCGAGCAACGCTACATGGTCGGCCTGCACTGGCTCGACGCCGTGCACCAGCAGCTGGCCGAGGCCGGCGCGATCCTGCCGGCCCTCTCGTTCCTGCGCGTGCTGATCAGGGCCGGCGGCGACGAGCTCGACCAGACGGTCTTTCTGCCGACGGGGCTGCAGCAGATCGCGCTGAACTAGCCGGGGCAGGCCGACACGGGCGCCGCTTTTCGGCACGCCAGAAGGACAGCCGGCAGCTTCGGCGTGAGTCGTATGCGCCTTACCGTCTGGTGCCGCCACAGACCTCACCCCCCGCCCCCTCTCCAATATGGAGCGGGGGAGCCGAGCAACGCGAGGCGGGGGTGAGGTCCGGAGCGACCGTCAAGCGGC
>DAOLDO010000475.1:0-5483 GCA_035327325.1 Chloroflexaceae bacterium
CAGCGAGCGCCGGCGAGCGACCCACACCTCAGCCCTGGAACGGCCGAGGCCGAGCGACCCACCGGGGTTCAGCTGTGAGGCGGCGATGACGGGCGACCACGTGACGCTTCTGCTGGGGCCGGCGGCGGCCGGCAAGACCGAGGCGGCCCTGGCCGAGCTGGCGCGGCCGCGGCGCGGGCGGGCCCTCCTGCTGCTGCCGGGCGTCCTGCACCGGCGGCGTCTGCTGGGGCGGCTGCGGCCGATCCCGCGGCTGCGGGCGGGGGGCTTCGGGTACGTGGCCCGCTACGTCCTGCGGCTGGCCGGCGAGCCGGTCGAGGTGGCTTCGGAGGCGACGCGGCGGGCCGTTTTGCGCGCGGAGCTGGGCGCCCTTGCCTCGGCGGGGCGGCTGCCCCTCCTGGGCCCCGTGGCCGCGAAGGGCGGCGTGGTGGTCGAGGCGCTGCGGCTGATCGACGAGCTGCGCGCGGCCGACGTACCGCCCGGGGCGCTCGCGGCGGCCGGGGTCGGGCCGTACGATGCGGACCTTGCGGCGGCCTACGGGGCCTACCTCGCCGCCCTGGGGCGCCACGGGCTGAGCGACGCCGCGGGGCTGCTCGCCCGGGCGCGGGACGCGCTGCGCGAGGGGCGGGCGCCGGGGCTGCGGCTCGCGCTGCTGGTGGCCGACGGCTTCGACCAGCTGAGCGGGGTGCAGCTCGGGCTGCTCGCCGCGCTGGCGGGGCGGGCGGAGCGCGCGCTGGTGACGCTCACGGGCGAGCCAGGGGCGCGACCGGCCCACGGCCGCTTCGCCCGAACGCTCGCCGCGCTGCGGGCGGCGTTGCCCGGGGCGCGCGTCGAGCACCTGCCGCCGGGGGAGGGCCTGGCGGCGCCGCTCAGGCAGATCGAGCGGGGGCTGTTCGAGCCCGCTCCGCCCCCGCCGCGTGACGCCGGCGGCGCCGTGACGATCGTGCGGGCGCCGGACCGCGAGCGCGAGGTGCGGGCGGCCCTGCGCCGGGCGCGGGCGCTGCTGCTGGCGGGCGCGCCCGCGGAGACGGTCGGCGTGTTGTACCGCTCGGGGGAGCGCTACGCCCCGCTGGTGCGCGAGGTGGCGGTCGAGTACGGGCTGCCGGTGGCGGTCTACGAGGGGCTGCCGCTGGGCGAGGCCCCGCCGGTGGTGGCGCTGCGCGAACTGCTGGCGCTGCCCGCCGACGGCTTCCCGCGGCGGGCGCTGGCCGAGTCCTGGCGCGGCCTGGGCGCCCACGAGGCGGCGGCGCTGCTCGACCGGGCGGGGGCGGGCGCGGGGCGAGGGCTGCCGTAGCTGCGGGCAGCCCTCGTCGCCCTGGCCGAGGCGCCGCCGCCCGCCGACGTGGACGATCTGGACGACGCGCCAGTTGCGCCCGAGGTGGCCGAAGCGCTGCTCGCCGCGCTCGACGCCTTCGCCGCGTGGCTCGCCCCGCCGCCTGAGGCGACGCCGGGCGCGTACGTAGCGTGGCTGCGCCGGCTCCTCGGGTGGGCCTCGGCTGGGGGCCGCGAAGGGCAGGAGGAGGCCGAGCCTGACCGGGCCGCGCCCGCTCCTGCAAGCCCAGAGGCGGGGCCGACCGGGCGCGAGGCTGGCGCCGGCGCGGCTGCGGAGCGCGAGCCTCACCCTGTGGAGATCCTCCGCTCCTTGCGCGGGCTGCGCGGTGAAGGGGCCGACGCCGCGCAGGAGCCGGACGGCGTCGGGCTCGAGCTGCTCCCCTTCAGCGATGAGCAGCGGGCGCAGTTGCGGCGCATCCTGGCGGAGCGGGAGGCGATCGGGCGGCTGCTGGGGGAGGGGCCGCGGCCCTATGGCGCCTTCCTGGCCGAGCTGGGGAGCGCCCTGGACGCCGCGCGCTACGGGGCGGAGCTGCCGGGGCCTGGCAGAGTGGCCGTGCTGCCGATGCTGGCGGCGCGCGGGCAGGTCTTCGACCATGTGCTGGTGCTTGGGGCGAGCGACGGGGCGGTGCCGGCGCCGCTGCCCGAGCCGCCGTTCTACACCAGGCGCGAGCGGGCCCTGCTGGCGGCCCGCGGCGGCGCGCCGGCGCCGGCGGACCCGGGCGACGAGCGCGCGATCTTCTACGAGGCGGCCCTGCGGGCGCGGCGCAGCCTGTCGCTGAGCTACACGCGGCTCGACGAGGGCGGCAACCCGCTCGAGCCCTCGCCCTACCTCACGGCCCTCGCCGGCCTGTTCGCGGCGGGCAGCGTGCCCGTGACGACCATCCTGGCCGGCAGCGCGCCGGCCACCGAGGAGGCGGCCTCGCCGCAGGAGGCCCTGGTGGCCGCGGCGAGCGGCGGGACGCTCTGGGCGGCGCCGCCGGGCGCCCCCCCTGAGCTGGCGGCGCACGTCGGCCGGGCGGCCATGGTGGAGCGGCGGCGCGAGGGCCTGGAGCCCCACGGGGCGCACGAGGGCGTGGTCGGCCACCCGGCCGTGGCGGCGGCCCTGGCGCGGCGCTACGGGCCGGGGCACAGCTGGAGCGCCACGCAGATCAACGACTACACCACCTGCCCGTTCCGCTTCGCGGCGGCCCACCTGCTTGGGCTCGGCCGGCGCGGCGACCCCGACGAGGGCCTGGAGCGGGCCGGGCGCGGGCGCCTGGCCCACGCCATCCTGGCCCGCGCGGGCGAGGCTTGGGCGCGGCTGGAGGGGGCGTTCGACGCCACGAGTGAGGGGCCCGTGCTGGCGGCGCTGAGCGCGGCGGCCGACGAGGTGCTGGCCGAGGCGCCGCAGCGCTACGGCTTCGAGCCGGGACCGCTGTGGGGGTGGGAACAGGCCGAGCTGCGGGCAGCCCTCGCGCGGGCCGTGGCGCGGGCCCTGCGCGCCGAGGGGTGGGCGGGCTTCAGGCCCGCGGGCTTCGAGGAGGGCTTCGGCGGTGGGCGCGGGCAGCCGCCCCTGCGCGTACCGACCGACGCTGGCGAGGCCCTGGTCGTGGGGCGAATCGACCGGGTTGACCAGGACGCCGCGGGCAACCTGGCGCTGATTGACTACAAGAGCGGGGGCGGGGCGCGCTCGCTGCGCGAGACGGTGGAGGGGCGCGACGTGCAGCTGACGATCTACGCCCTGGCCGCCGAGGGCCTGGGGCGGCAGGGGCAGAAAGTGGTGCGCGCGGCGTACCTGGCCCTGGGCAGCGGCAGGCTCAGCGCGCCGCTGACCCCCGCGGAGCGCCCGATGGCCGAGGCGGCCCTGCGCGAGCGCCTGGGGGCGGCGGTGGCCGGGGCGCGGGCGGGGGCCTTCGCGGTGCGGCCGAGCGACGGCTGCCCGCCGGGCTGCGCCTACGCGACGATCTGCCGGGTCAACCCGGAGAAGGCTGGCGGTTGACAGGAGCGCGGGGCCCGTGCTACGTTGGGGCCCACGCGTTCGCAACGACCAGGTAGGGACTCATGCTGAAGGACCTTCGCATCGCGGTGATCGGGCCGGGCGCCATGGGCGAGGCCGTGATCGGCGGCCTGCTGCGGCAGGAGCTGGTGGCGGCCGAGCAGGTGCTGGTGAGCCACCCCCGCGAGGAGCGCCGCCGCGAGCTGGAGGCCCGCTACGGCGTGCAGACCAGCCACGACAACCTCGCCGCGGCCCAGTGGGGCCGGGTGGTGATCTTCGCCGTCAAGCCGCAGCAGCTCAAGCGCGTACTGCCGCCCCTGCGCGGGGCGCTGCGCGGCGACGACCTGGCGCTCTCGGTGGTGGCCGGCGTGACGATCGGCAGCTTCGCCGCGGCCCTCGAGCACCCGGCCGTGGTGCGCAGCATGCCTAACACGCCCGCGGTGATCGGGGAGGGCATGACCGTCTGGACGGCCGCCCCGGAGGTGAGTGAGCCGCAGCGGGGCTGGGCGCGCACCATCCTGGGCGCCCTCGGCGAGGAGCTGTTCGTTGACACCGAGGCCTACCTGGACATGGCCACGGCGATCAACGGCACCGGCCCGGCCTACTTCTTCCTGATGATGGAGGCCATGGTGGACGCCGGCGTGCACCTGGGGCTCTCGCGCCGCATCGCCGAGGAGCTGGTGCTCCAGACCATGCTCGGCTCGGTGCGCTACGCCCAGCAGAGCGGGGCCCACCCGGCCCAGCTGCGCAACGCCGTCACCTCGCCGGGGGGGACGAGCGCCGCCGCGATCTCGGAGCTGGAGCGGGGCGGGATGCGCACGGTGCTCTCCGACGCGATCTGGGCGGCGTACAGGCGCTCCGTGGAGCTGGGGAAGCAGGGGTAGGTGCCAGGATGACCACGTACGGCAGGCCGCGCCTGATCACCGAGGACGACAGGCGCTACCGCGCCTACGTCGAGCAGTTCGCCATCGCCCGCAGGAACCAGAAGGCCATGCGCCCGCCGCGCCAGCGCGACCTGTTCGGCGCGGAGGCCGAGGCCGCCCTGCGCCAGTGGCTGGGCGAGCGCATCGAGCTGGACGAGCGGCGCATCCTCGAGTACGAGGAGCGGCGCAACCGGCGCGGCTTCATCAAGTACCGCGAGCTGGACGCGCTCACGGTCGAGCGGCGAGCCGCCCACGTGTTCGAGATCAAGGCCAGCCGCACGGCCAGCGCCCTGCGCCGGGCCGTCGGCCAGCTCCAGGAGACGCGGCAGATCCTGAAGCTGCTCTACCCCGCGGTCGCCGTGACCATCCTGCTGGTGGACACGGGCATCCCGGCCTCGGCCGAGGAGGTGGACGCTCTGATGGCCGGCGAGCGCCCCCCGCCGCGCCGCCCCGAGCTGCTCGCCGAGGTGCTCGAGGCGGTGCCCGAGCTGCGGCTGGCCGCCGGCCTCGACGAGGCGGGCGAGGACGACGGGCGGATCGCGGTGCTGCGCTTCGGCGTGGACGAGATCGTCGCCATCGCCGGGGCCGAGAACCTCTCGCTCGACTGGGAGGCCGACGACGAGGAGCCCGAGGAGCCGCCGGTGCCCCGGCCGGACTCGTCGCTCTACGCCACGAGCGAGCCCGACGAGGCCCCGGCGGAGGATGACGCGGGCGAGGACGATAGCCCGCTGGCCGCGGCCCTGCGCAAGGCCGGGCTCAAGTAGCTGTGGCGCCAGATCCTGGCGAGGACCCGCCGCGTATCGCCTTCATCACGGTGGGCGACCCGGCGCGGCTGACGGGAGGGTACCTCTACCACCGCGAGGTTTTCGCCCGCCTGCGGGCCCGCGGCGTGGCCGTGGACGAGGTGGTGGCGTCGGGCGCGGGGCTGGCCGAGCAGCTGGCGGCGGCGGACGCATTCGGGCGGAGCTTCGACCCGGGGCCGTACGACGCGGTGGTGGTGGACGCTCTGGCGCGGGCCGTGTGCGCGCCGTGGGTGGACGGGTGGCGCGCGGCGCGGCCCCTGGTCGCCATGGTGCACGAGCTGCCGAGCGTCGCGGGGGCGGCAGGCCCCGACGAGCGCGCGCGCGAGGCGCCGCTGCTGCGGGCCGACCGGCTCATCGCCGTGAGCGAGGACGGGGCCCGCACCCTGGCCGGGCGGGGCGCCGACCCGGCGCGCATCGTCGTGGCCTCGGGCGGCCTGGACCGGCTCGCGGGGT
>DAOLDO010000476.1:0-5477 GCA_035327325.1 Chloroflexaceae bacterium
ACGGGGACGGGCGCTGCGCGCGAGAGGGGCGTGGCCCGCCCGTAGAGGTACTCGTCGAGGGTCACGTCGCCCACGACCAGCGCGCGCCGACCGGCGAGCCGGGGGACGAGGTTGGCAAGTGCGGTTGGGGTGGCGTCGCTCATAGAGAGATTCGGGGGAGCGGGCGACAGTCGCGATGCCTACCTCACCCCCCCATCCCCCTCTCCGCAGCGGAGAGGGGGGGCCGCGCAAAGGAACGGCTAGCCCAGGCTATCGCGGAAGCGGCGCATGCCCTCCGTGATCTCCTCGTCGCTGGTGGCGTAGGAGAGGCGCAGGTAGCCGGGGGCGCCGAAGGCCTCGCCGCTGACGCAGGCGATGTGGGCCTGGTCGAGCAGGTAGCTGTTCAGCTCGTCGCTGGTGGTGCAGACGGCGCCGTTCTTCAGGGGCTTGCCGAGGAGGCCGGTGACGTTGGGGAAGACGTAGAAGGCGCCGTCGGGGACCGAGCAGGTGACGCCGGGGATCTCGGCGAGCAGCTCCATGATCAGGTCGCGGCGGCGGTGGAAGGCGGCGACCATGCGCTGCACCTCCTGATCGAGCTCGGGGCTGGGGGTGTAGGCGGCGAGGGCGGCCTGCTGCGAGATCGAGGAGGTATGGGTGCTGGTGTGGCTCTGGATGTCCTTGATCGCCGTGATGATCGGCTGGGGGCCGGCGACGTAGCCGACGCGCCAGCCGGTCATCGCGTAGGCCTTGGCGGCGCCGTTGACGATCAGCGTGCGGTCGGCCAGCTCGGGGGCGACATGGAGCCAGCGGGCGTACTCGACATAAGAAATAGCGTCATAGATCTCGTCGGCGATCACGATCGCCTCGCTCTCGAGCAGGACGTCGGCGAGGGCGCGCAGCTCGGCGGCGCTGTAGACGGCGCCGGTGGGGTTGGAGGGCGAGTTGAGCACCGCGACCTTCGTGCGGGGCGAGAGGGCGGCGCGCAGCTGCTCGGGGGTGAGCTTGAAGCCGGTGGAGTCGTCGGCGCCGGGGGTGACGGGGGTGGCGCCGGCGAGGCGGGCCTGCTCGACGTAGCTGACCCAGTAGGGGGCAGGGATGATCGCCTCGTCGCCCTCGTCGCAGAGGGCCTGGAAGGCCAGGTAGAGGCCCTCCTTGGCGCCGGTGGTGACGGTGATCTGGTTGGCGCTGTAGGTGATGCCCTGGTCGGCGCTGACGCGCGCGGCGACGGCCTTGCGCAGGTCGGCGGTGCCGCCGGCGGGGGTGTAGTGGGTGAAGTTCTGGTTGATCGCGTCAATCGCGGCGGCCTTGATCGGCGCGGGGGTGTCGAAGTCGGGCTCGCCCACGCTGAACGAGATGACCTTGACGCCCTCGGCGCGCAGCTGCTGCACGCGGGCGTTCATTGCCGAGGTGGCCGACGGCTCGAGCTGGGCCAGCCGGCGGGCCAGCCGGTACTCAGTCTTGGCGGTCATGGGTGCTCCTGCTCTGCGTATGCCAGTGGGTCGTCACTGTGTATGAGCCGGCGCGACGCTGCGCGGTACACCTTTCTCGGGGGCGTGGCGGCGATTATACCATCTCGGCGCTCAGGGGCGGGCGTAGGCGCGCACGGCCTCGTAGACGGCGCGCGGCGTGCCGTCGGGGGCGACGAAGTTCCAGGCGTCGGGGTAGGAGCGAGTGGCGAAGGGGGTGGAGAACTGCCAGAGGGCGGCGGCCTCGAGCCAGGGGTAGCCGCGGGCCAGCTCGTAGGTGGCGATCGTCCAGCGGACGCGGTCGGCTGGGCGCACGGCTGCGGCCCAGCGAGGGTGGTCGTTGTAGCCGCCCTCGGTGATGATGATGCGCTTGTGGGCGTCGCCCGCGCGGTCCAGCAGCTCGCGCACCAGCTCGACGCGGCGGAAGTTGACCTTCTCGGGGGCGGGCGGGTCGTCGGGCGGCACCTGGCCGCCGTAGGCGTGCACGGCCCACATATCGAAGAAGGGGCCGGCCTCGGCGTCGTAGAGCGAGGCCAGGTACTGCATGTCGTCCATGCGCGTCCGGCCCTCGTCGAGCGAGCTGCCGGGCGAGAGGGCGCCGGCGATCACGATCGCGTCGGGGGCGGCGGCCTTGACGGCGGGGTAGACCACCTTGAGCAGGGCGGCGTAGGCCCCGGGGTCGGGCGGGCGCTCGCCCCACTCGAAGCTGAGGTTGGGCTCGTTCCAGATGATCAGGTGGCGCACGCCGAGGGGCGCGTAGCGCTCGGCGAAGGCGGCCGCGAAGGCGGCGTAGTCGGCGTAGTGCTCGGGGTCGAGGTGGCGGTCGGTGCTGCGGGGCGGGCGGGCCCAGGCGGGCACCAGGTCGAGGCGGGCGACCACGGTGAGGCCCTGGCGGCGGGCGTGCTGGATCACCATGTCGGCGCCCGCCCAGTCGAAGCCGTAGCGCGAGCGGGGCTGCACGTAGGCCCAGGGGAACAGCTCGACGATCCAGGGGGAGCCGAGCTCGCGCACCTGCTCGAGCGAGCGGCGCACGTAGGCCTCGTCGCCCACGCCGGTGAGCCGGGTGTGCACGCCGAGGATGGGGTTGCTGGTGGCCACCGCCTGCTGGGGCGGCAGGTCCAGGGGCCGCGGCAGGCGCAGGCTGAGGAACTGGGCGGCGAGCAGGGCGATCAGCAGCGCGGCGGCGGAGAGGCGCAGGAGCATCATAGGGCCTCGCGGCGGGCTGGCGGCTTCCTCACGTGAAGCGCTCCTCTGGCACGGCGGAGCGCGGGCGCGTACCGGCAACCCGGTTGCGCTGCGAAGCAGCGCCGAACGTCGGCGCTGAGCGCCGCTCCTTGCGCCCCTCCTGGAGCCGTGTTATAACGGAAAGGGCAATACGTTTCCGTGTCATAGCGTCTTAGGACAGCTTGGCGGTCGTGGGCGTCAGGTTGCTTTACCACGAAGCGCACGAAGATCACGAAGGGATAGAGCACGGCTTTGCCGCTCGAGCGCGCGCGAGCCGTGCGAGCGGCTCCGGCAATCGCTTATGTCGCAGGGCGTCGCTCGCCCCTTCGTGGCCCTCGGGGCCTTCGTGGTGAACTAGCGTAACTGCCTTCGAGGCCAGACTGGACTAGGTGAAAGAGCAGCCACGATGCGTGTCATTATAGCTGGCGCGGGCCCGGCCGGGATGGTCGCCGCCCGCACCCTGGTTGACCGCGGCCACGAGGTGGTCGTCCTCGAGAAGCGCGACGTGCCCGGCGGCAAGGTCTCGGCCTGGAAGGACGAGGACGGCGACTGGGTCGAGTCGGGCCTCCATGTCTTCTTCGGCGCCTACCACAACCTGCTCGGCTTCCTCGACCAGCACGGCCTGGGCGACACCTTCAACTGGAAGCCGGCCGAGATGATCTTCGCCTCGGAGCGCCACGGCCTGGCCGGGATCAGCTTCGTGCCCTGGCTGCCGACGCCGCTCAACGGCCTGGCCGGCGTGGCCAAGTTCAAGCCCCTGAGCCTGGGCGACAAGCTGCGCATGGGCCTGGGGCTCATGCGCCCGATCTTCGGCGACCAGCGCTACGTAGACCAGCAGGACGACGAGACCTACGCCTCGTGGCACCTGCGCCACGGCATGGGCCAGCGCTCGCTCGACGAGGTGATGCACACGATGTCCCTGGCCCTGAACTTCCTCAGGGCCGACAAGGTCTCGGCCAAGCTGCCGCTCACGGCGATGCTGCACTTCGCCCACGAGAAGGACGCGCCGAAGATGGCCCTGGTCAAGGGCTCGCCGGACACGAATATCTGGCGCCCGCTGATCGCCCAGATCGAGGCTCGCGGCGGCCGGGTCGAGCTCGGGCGCAAGGTGATCGGCGTCGAGTACGACGAGGCCGCCAACAGGGTGGCGGGCTTCCTGCTCGACGACGGCAGCACGATCAGCGGCGACGCCTACGTCTCGGCCATGCCGGTCCACAGCCTGCGCAAGGTGCTGCCCGACAGCCTGCGCCGGCTGCCCTACTTCGACAACCTCAAGCACCTCAAGGGCGCGCCGGTGATCACGATGCAGCTGTTCTTCGACCGGCAGATCGCCGGGGTAGACAACCTGCTCTTCAGCGCCGGCACCCACCTGAGCGTCTACGCCGACATGGCCATGGTGGCGCCCGAGTACCACAACGGCGGCAGGAGCATCATGCAGTTCGTGGTCGCCCCGGCCGACAAGCTGATCACCCTGCCCGACGACGAGCTGGTGCGCTTTGTGCTCGACGAGTTCGTGCGCCTGCACCCGGTGGCCCGCGAGGCCCGGCTGCTCAAGCACACGATCGTGCGCATCCCCAACTCGGTCTACCAGGCCCTGCCCGGGGTTGACAGGTATCGCCCCGACCAGGCCAGCCCGGTGAGCAACTTCTTCCTGGCCGGCGACTACACGCGCCAGCACTTCCTGGCCTCGATCGAGGGGGCGACGATCAGCGCGAAGCAGTGCGTCGAGCGGATCACGGACGCCCTCGCTCGTGGTACGATTGCTACCACCAGCGAAGTGTCCGCCGACTGAGCTCCTCGCCAGGGGAGGCCCGCGCTCCCCGCGTCGCCCCCGAGGTTCCCATGCTCGCACCCGAGACGGTTCTCAACGACCAGTACCGCATTACCTACGTCGTGGACGAGCGCCCCGACGGGGTGATCTACCGGGCGATTGACACGCGCCAGTCGCTGCGCGTGCTGATCGCGGCCCTGCCCCAGCCGAACGAGAGCGCCCTGGGCGACGTGCGGCAGCTGGCCGAGCAGGTGGCCGGGGTGGCGGCCCCCGGCCTGCTCACGCTGCGCGACCACTTCGCCCAGGGGCTGACTTACTACCTGGTGGCCGAGGACCCGGGCGGCCAGGACCTGGAGCGCGTCTCGCGGGACCGCGGGGGCCCCCTGGCCGAGAACGACGTGCTGAACACCGTTGAGCGGCTGCTCAACGCCCTCGACGTGCTCCACAGCCGCACCCCCCCGCTGCTGCTCGGCGATCTGCGCACCACCGATCTGTGGTCGTCCCTCGACGGCGGTCTGTTCCTGGCGCCCTTCGCCCTGGCCCGCCACGTCGGCGCCGAGCCCTCGCCCTACAGGGCCCCCGAGCTGCACGAGGGCAGCGCCGAGCCGACCACCTCGAGCGACATCTACGCGATCGGGGCGGTGCTCTACCAGCTGCTGACGGGCTGGGCCCCGCCGACGGCGCCCCAGCGCCAGTCGGGCACGCCGCTCAACTCGCCGCGCGTGCTCAACGCCCGCGTCTCGACCCTGGCCGAGCAGCTGGTGCTGCGCTCGCTCGAGCTGAAGCCGGTGAACCGCTACCAGCAGGCCCGCGAGATGCGCAGCGCCCTCGAGACGGTGCGCCTGATGGCCGGGCGCCCCCTCGGGGCCACGGCGCCGATCGAGGCGGCCCAGCCCTCAGGACAGCCGGGGGCTGTCCCCCCCCCGCCCAACCCGGTGCCGCCGGCCGGTCAGCCCGCCCCGGACCTCGGCAGCGCCCACGGCCCGCCGCCCCCCGCGCCGCCCCGGCGCCGACCCTGCGCCGCCCCTGCGCCGGTA
>DAOLDO010000477.1:0-5472 GCA_035327325.1 Chloroflexaceae bacterium
CACCCCGGGAGGGGCGGCCCAACGTGGCCGCCCCCGCACCCCCGTCGCCGCCCCGCACCCCCGTCGTCGCCCCCGCCTACGACGAGGCGGTGGGCGCCACGGCGCCGCGCCGCGCGACGAGCACCCGCAGGTGCGTGACCGCCCAGGCGCCCAGGAAGACGGCCGTGCAGGTGAGCACGATCGCCGCCCCCGAGGCCACCCCGAGATAGTAGGAGATGTAGAGGCCCGCGACGCCCGAGGCGGCCGCGATGGCGGCGGCGATCAGCATCATCCAATGCAGCCGCCGGGTCAGCAGCGAGGCCGTGGCCGCCGGCGTCACCAGCACCGCCAGCATCAGGGCCACGCCCACGGTCTGGATCGAGACCACGATCGCCACGGCGATCAGGCCGAGCAGCAGGAACTCGAGGGGGCGCACCGGCAACCGCAGCGTCTCGGCCAGCACCGGGTCGAAGGCCAGGACCATAAACTCCTTGTAGAGCAGGCCGACCGTCAGCAGGATAGCCGCGCCGAACACGGCGCTGCGCAGCAGGTCGCCCTGGCTCACGCCGAGCACATCGCCGAAGAGGAAGTGGGTCAGGTCAACCGAGTAGCTGCCCGCGGTCGAGATCATGGCGACGCCGAGGGCGAACATGCCGGCGAAGACGATGCCGATGGCCGTGTCCTCGCGCAGCTTCGTGCCCCGGCTGATCGCGCCGATGCCCAGGGCACTGGCCACCGCCGTGGCCAGTGCCCACCAGAACAGGGCGCCCCGGTCGCCCCCGCTGACCAGGTAGCCGCCCGCCAGGCCGGGGAGGATGGTGTGGGCCAGGGCGTCGCCGAAGAAGGCCATGCCCCGCAGCACGACGTAGACGCCCACGACGGCGCAGACGACCCCGACGATCACGGCGGCGAGCAGCCCGCGCACCATGAAGGGGTAAGCAAGGGGGGCGGTCAGGAGTTCGAGCATTTCACGTCTGGAGGGGCGCAGCGTGCTGAGCCCGCTCGAGGGTGCCGCGAGCCCTAATGCTCGCAGCAGGTGTCGGCGACTGTCAGGATGCCCTCGCGGGTGACCGCTAGGTGCAGGTGGCCACCGTAAGCCTCGATCAGGCGGGCGGGGGCGAACACCTCGGCGGCCGGGCCGAAGCCGACCAGGCGCCGGTTGAGCAGCATCACCCGGTCGAAGTGGCGCGCCGCCAGCTCCAGGTCGTGCAGCGCCGTGAGCACGGTCACGTCGCGCGAGCGCAGGTCGGCCATGATCTGGAAGAGCAGGTCCTGCGAGCCGACGTCCAGGCCGGTCAGGGGCTCATCCAGCAGCAGGATGCGCGCCTCCTGCGCGAGGGCGCGGGCGAGGAAGACGCGCTGCTGCTGGCCGCCCGAGAGCTCGCCGATCTGGCGGCGGGCCAGGTGGCCGAGCCGCACCAGGTCAAGGGCCTCGGCCACAAGGGCGCGGTCGCGGCGGCCGGGCCACCGGAACAGGCCGACCCGGCCGACCCGGCCCATCATCACCACGTCGGCGACGCTGGCGGGGAAGCGCCAGTCTACCGCGCTGCGCTGGGGCACATAGGCAATCAGGCCGGGGGGCGCCGAGGGGGCGCCGAAGAAGCGGGCGGCGCCCTCGCTCAGCCTGATCAGGCCGACGATCGCCTTGAACAGGGTGCTCTTGCCGGCGCCGTTCGGGCCGACGACGGCCACCTGCTCGCCGCGCTCCACCGCGCAGCTGACCCCCTCCAGAGCCACGGCGGTCTCGTAGCGCACGGCCAGCCGGTCGAGCTCGAGGGCCACGCTCGGGGCCAGGCCCACCGCCGGCGGGGGAGGCGCCTGGGGCGCCGATCGGCGCTGGAGTGCCGTTGCCATACCTCTTCCTCCTCGCGAGCGGAGCTACCGCAGTGCCTCGACCATTGTGGTCACATTATGGCGCATATAGGCGATGTAGGTGGGGCCCTCGCCGTCGGGCGGCGTGAGCGACTCGGTCAGGATGGTCACCACGCGCGTGCCGGTGTCGTCGGCGATCTGGCGGGCCAGGTTCTCGTTCACCACGTCGCCCACGAAGATCGCCTGCACGCCGAGCTCCCTGATCTCCTCCTGCAGCGCCGCCAGATCCTGCGCCGAGGGCGCGGCGCTCGAGCTGAAGCCGGGCAGCAGGGCGCCCACCTGGGTCAGGCCGTAGCGGTCGGCCATATAGCCGAAGACCGCGTGGTCGGTCACCAGGAGGCGGCGCTCCTCGGGCACCTGGGCGAACTGCTCGCCGATCCAGACGTCCAGCTCGTCGAGCTCCGCGTTGTAGGTCGCGGCCCGCTCCTGGTACAGGCCGGCGTTGGCGGCGTCGGCGCGGCCGAGGGCCTCGGCGATGGCTGCGGTCCAGTACTTCACGTTGGCCGGGTCCGTCCAGGTGTGGGGGTCGAGGGCGCCGTGGCCGTGCTCCTCGCCCTCCGCGTGCTCCTCGCCCTCCGCGTGCTCCTCGCCCTCGTGGCCGTGCTCCTCGCCCTCGCCCAGCTCGCGCAGCGCAATACCTTCGGAAAGCTCGACCAGCTCGGCCGCGCCGCCCGCGCTCTCGAGCAGGCGGGCGAGAAACTCCTCGTAGCCGGCCCCGTTGACGAAGACGATCTGGGCCTCGGCCACCCGGGCGATGTCCTGGGGCGACGGGGCGAAGCTGTGGGCGTCGCCGCCGACCGGCACGAGAGTGGTGACAGCCACCTGCTCGCCGCCCACCTGCCCGACCACATCGCCAATGATACTGGTGCTGGCCACCACGCGGATCGGCCCGCCGGCCGAGCTGTCGGCCGGCGTCTGGGACGCTGGGGCCTGGGGAACCGCCTGTCCGCAGGCGCTCAGAATCAGGGCCAGGGCCGCCGCAAGGGCCACGAGAGCATAACGCAACATATCCCCGCTCACTCCTCGCTCGTTACAATTGAGACAATGTTTCACCGAGACATTATCTCATCAAGAGCGCCGGCTGTCAAACGCACGCGGCGGCCCCCACCCTCTGCGCGCTCTGCGCACATGGGTGGGGGCCGCCGGAGCGAACGGAGACGGACTAGCTCATGCGCTTCTCGCCGGCGAGGCCCTGCTCCTTGGCGGACTCGCGGGCGGTCTGCTGGGCGGTCTCGGCGGCGTCGCCGGCCACGCGCTGGACCTTCTCGACCGTATCCTGGGCGACCTCCTGGGCCTTCTCGACCAGGTTGTCGCGGGCCTCGCCCATGAGCTGGTTCTCGCGCTCGGTCTGGGGCAGGCCGAAGCCGACGGCAGCGCCGAGGGCCAGGGCGATCGCACCGAGGCCGAGGGGGTTATCGTTGGCGGTGTCGTGGAGCCTGTGCTCGACACGGCGGGCCTGGTGCTGCGCCTGCCCGACGAGGTTGCCCGCGGCGTCCCTGGTCTGCTCGATCAGGTTACCCGCGGCGTCCCTGGTCTGCTCGATCAGGTTGCCCGCGGCGTCGCGGGCCTGGCCGGCGGCGCCCCCCACGGCATCCTGGGCCCTGCCGGCGGCGCTCCCCACGGCGCCCTGAGCCCTGCCGACGGCGTCGCCCGCGGCCTCCTGAGCGCGGCGGGCCATGCCCCGGCGGTGCTCTTCGGAGCCCTCGTACTCATAGTAGCCGCCCTGGTAGCCGTAGGTGTAGGCGCCGGGGGCGCCGGGGCCGTAGGGGTAGGCGGCCTCGCCGGCGTAGTAGCGCTCGGGGCCGGCGTAGTGGCGCTCGGAGCCGCGGCGCAGGGCGCGCTCGGCGTAGTAGCGCGGCGGGGCGCTGCGGCGGTTCATCAGCAGCCAGCCGAGCCCGATGGCGGCCATGGCGGCCGGGACGGGGTTATGCTTGATCGTCTCCATCAGGCCGTAGCGGGCCTCGTCGATCGACTCGCTTGCGTGTCGTGCCATTTCTTCTGCCCTTCCAATTGTCGCGTGGCGCACGGTCGCAGTCACCTCTTGGATCTGCTCGCGCACCTGCTCCTTCACCTGCTGGCCAATATGCTCGGGGGTGAGCCGCGCCTGGATGGCCTCGATCGTCTCGCCCATCTGGCTGCGCGTCTGCTCGATCTCGGCGCGGATCTCGGCCGTCTCGGGCGTGCTATCGTCGCGCGCCGCGTCGGCCGCGGCGCGCGCCAGGGCGTCACGGTTCACTTCGTCTGCTCTTTGGCCCATTGGACGTCCTCCTTCAGAGTTTCGATCGTCTGCTCAGGGACGGGGTTGAGCCGCTTGAGGGCGCTCAGGCCGCGCTGGATGAGCAGGGCGCCGACGCCGACGACGAGCAACCCGACGATCAGGGCCGAGAGCCAGACCGGGATGAGATAGCCCAGGCCGATGATCACGGCCGCGAGGAGGGCCAGGAAGCCGGCGTAGGCGATCGCGCCGCCCGCGCCGAGCATCCCGACATCGCGCCCTGCGGCCGTTGCCTTCTGGACCATTTCGGTCCGGGCCAGATCGACCTCTTTGCGCACCAGGGTGCTTGTGTCACTGGCGAGCCGCGAGAACAGCTCGCCGAGGGACGGTTCCTCGCGCTGCCGCTCCATCACGAGCCCTCCCGATTCTTGTCGTAGATGCCGGCGCCCCGCTGCGAGGACGGCCCCGACGTGTTCTCGTCCGACCTGGCCGGCGACTGGGGCCTGGTGGACCCGGTGTAGCCGGCGCTCTCGCCCATGTTCGTCCCCGAGGTCGTACCGACGCCGCGCATATAGTCCGAGCCCGTGGTGGTGCCGGGGCGACCGTACTCGGTCCCCGAGCCATAGCCGGGCTCGGCGTAGCCGGTGTAGTAGGGGCGGGCGTAGGGCTCGTAGGCGCTGCTGCTGCCGTAGTAGCGCTCGTCGTAGCTCGGGCGGGGGCGCGAGCTCTTCATAAAGCGGGCGCCGAGCAGGCCGAGCAGGAAGGCGCTGCCGAAGAAGATGGCCGGCTCGCGGCGGGCGAAGCGCTCGACGTCGTCCACGAGGCTGCCGATGTCGTTCCGGCGCAGGTAGTTCGAGAAGCTCTCGACCTGCGAGGCGGCCCGGTCAACGTAGTTCGTCAGGCCCATGTCGTCCTGGTCGTGCATCTGCTGGCCGGTCTGCCTGAGCCGCTGGGCGACGCCGCCGAGGCTGTCGGCGACGCGGTCCTTCTGGTTGGCCAGCTGCGAGCTCGCCTGGTGGGTGGCCTGGCCGGCGATGTCGCCCACCTTCTCCTGGGCCTGCCTGGCGGCCTCCCTCGCCTTGTCGGACATGTCCTGCGAGGTGCTGGCGCCGGTCATGCTCTGGCCGGAGCCGGTCGTCGTGCTGCCCTGGCCGCGGCGAGACGGATCCTGAGTCATGAGAGTGCTCCTTCTGCTCAACTTAGGGATGCGAGCTGGATAGAGGTTACATAGCCGGCCCGTACGAAGGCGGCCTATGCCCGCAGGTCTGCACATAATGTGCCAACGGGCACCGACGACGAGCGAGCGCATCTTTGGGCCCCCGCCGGCGGTTCATAACCAGAGTGTCGGAGCCGCCCGACGGACCGGGGATGCCATGAACTTTCGCCGCCTGTCCATCGCCTGCGCG
>DAOLDO010000478.1:0-5445 GCA_035327325.1 Chloroflexaceae bacterium
TCATCCTCCAGTTCGCCGACCCGAGCCTGATCCGCTGGTGCCTCGGCTTCGTCCACGAGGGCGCCCGCGCCCCCGGCCGCGACCCCGCCGGCATCAGGGTCATGGCCGCGGCGCCCGTCTGGGTCTCCGACGACCTGGCCCTGGCCCGCGAGCGGGTGCGCTGGTTCCCCGCCCTCGTCTCCAACCACGTAGTTGACCTGATCGCGCGCTACGACCCCGCCACCCTGCCCCCCGAGCTGACCCAGTACGTCACGGCCCGCGCCGGCTACGACTACCACCACCACGCCGAGGTCGGCTCGACCAACGCGGCCTTCGTGGGCGACGAGGTGGTTGACCGCTTCTGCATCGTCGGCCCGCCCGAGGAGCAGCGCCGCCGCCTGGCCGAGCTGGCCGCCGCCGGCGTGCACCAGTTCAACATCTACCTGATGAACGGCGACGAGGAGGCCTGCCTCGAGGTGTACGGCTCCGCCGTCGTGCCGGGCTTCGCCTGAGCCCCATCAGAGCAAGGGAGCGAGCGCATGTCCACAGTCATCAGGGGCGGCACCGTGGTCACCGCCGGCGACACCTTCGCCGCCGACGTGCTGGTCGAGGGCGAGCAGATCGTGGCCGTGGGCCGCGGCCTGTCCGGCGAGACCACGATTGATGCCGCCGGCGCCTACGTCATCCCCGGCGGCATTGACGTGCACACCCACCTCGACATGCCCTTCGGCGGCACCGTCTCGTCCGACGACTTCTTCACCGGCCACCGCGCCGCGGCCTTCGGCGGCACCACCATGCACATAGACTTCGCCATCCAGCCAAAGGGCGCCACCCTGCGCGAGACCCTCGACCTCTGGCACGGGCGCGCCGCCGGCAAGGCCGCGCTTGACTACGGCTTCCACGTCGCCATCACCGACCTGCCCGAGGGCGTGCTGGAGGAGATGCCCCGCTGCGTCGAGTACGGCGCCACCAGCATGAAGCTCTTCATGGCCTACAAGGGCGCCCTGCAGGTGGACGACACGACCCTCTTCCGCGCCATGCAGCAGGCCGCCCGCCACCAGCTGCTGATCATGGTCCACGCCGAGAACGGCGACGCGATTGACGTGCTGGTGCGCCAGGCCGTCGAGGCCGGCAACCTGGCCCCGAAGTACCACGCCCTCACCCGCCCCCCCGAGCTCGAGGCCGAGGCCACCGCCCGCGCCGTGCGCCTCGCCGAGGTGGCCGGCGCCCCCCTCTACGTGGTCCACCTGACCAACGCCGGCGCCCTCGAGGCGGTGCGCCGCTCGCGCGGGCGCGGGCGCGCCGGCCAGATCTTCGCCGAGACCTGCACCCAGTACCTCTTCTTCACCAAAGACGACCTCGACCGCGAGGGCTTCGAGGGCGCCAAGTGGGTCTGCTCGCCCCCCTTCCGCGAGAAGCACGACCAGGAGGCCCTCTGGAAGGCCGTGGCCGACAACTCGCTCCAGGTCGTCTCCACCGACCACTGCCCCTTCTGGTTCGCCGGCGGCGCCGACGGCCGCCCCGCCGGCAAGGAGCTCGGCCGCGCCAGCTTCGCCCAGATTCCCAACGGCTGCCCCGGCATCGAGGAGCGTTTGATGCTGCTCTACACCCACGGCGTCAGGGCCGGCCGCCTCGGCCTGAACCGCTGGGTCGAGCTGACCAGCACCAACCCGGCGAAGCTCTTCGGCTGCTACCCCCAGAAGGGCGCCGTGGCCCCCGGCGC
Source organism: Chloroflexaceae bacterium (assembly GCA_035327325.1). Classification (GTDB taxonomy): domain Bacteria; phylum Chloroflexota; class Chloroflexia; order Chloroflexales; family Chloroflexaceae; genus CAIWXH01. Next base: position 1,703 of record DAOLDO010000478.1, read on the forward strand.
CGACGCTGACCTGGTGATCTGGGACCCCGAGGCCAGGCGCACGCTCAGCGCGGCCACCCAGCACCAGCGCACCGACTACACCCTCTACGAGGGCTGGGAGGTGGTGGGCGCCCCGCGCACCGTGCTCAGCCGCGGACGCGTGGTGGTGGACGGCGACCGCTGGCTCGGCGAGGCCGGGTCGGGCCGGTTCGTCCACCGGCGGCCGTTCGGGCTGTAGGTCCAGCGCGCTCGACAGCGAAGTCCAGGGCACGCCCTGCGCGCATACCTCAGCCCACCTAGCACCGCCCGGCCTCAAAGGCTGTACGTTTGGACCACGAAGCGCACGAAGGCCACGAAGCGCAAGCGAGGCTGTGCCCTGACCAGCTTGTCCCGGCCGCTCGATCGGCCCTCGCGCGCCCACCCGGCGCCGGCCGTGCTCGCACCCTTCGCGATCTTCGTGGCCTTCGTGGTGAATACAGCTACGCTTTTCGGCCGACGGACACCAGGAGACCACGATGCCGAGCTCGACCCTCGACCCCGCCCGCACGATCGCCGAGCTGAAGGAGCTGCGGGCCCTCACCGGCGACGCCGACGGCGCCCAGCGCGTGGCCTGGACGGACACCTGGGCGAGGGCGCGGGCCTGGATGGCCGCCAAGCTGGCCGAGCTGCCCGTCGCGGTCGAGACCGACCAGGCCGGCAATGTCTGGGCGACCCTGCGCGGCGAGAGCGAGCGGGCCCTGCTGATCGGGGGCCACATCGACTCGGTGCCAAACGGGGGCTGGCTCGACGGCTGCCTGAACCTGCTCGCCGGCCTCGAGGTGCTGCGCCGCCTCGCCGCCGAGGGCGCGCCCCCCGTCACCGTGCGCCTGGTGGACTGGGCCGAAGAGGCTGCGCCCGCTTCGGGCGCAGCCTCTTCGGCTCGAGCGCCTTCTCGGGCAACATGGACCCCGAGGAGCTGGCCGAGCTGAGGGACAGGGCCGGCACGCCCCTGCCCGAGGCCCTGGCCGCCCACGGGGTAGAGCTGGGCAGCGCCAGGCTGGCGGGGCGGCGGGCGGCGGGCGCCGCGGCCTACCTCGAGCTGCACATCGAGCAGGGGCCGGTGCTCGAGGGCCTCGGCCTGCCCCTGGGCGTGGTGGTCGGCACCTTCGGCGTCGAGCGCCACCGCATCACCTTCACCGGCCAGGCCGCCCACGCCGGCTCGACCCCGATGGACCGCCGCCGCGACGCCTTCGCGGCCGCCGCGAAGCTCGGCCTCGAGATCCGCCCGATCGCCCGCCGACACGGCGGCGTCTGCACCGTCGGCAGCTGCGTCACCCGGCCCGGCATCGTGACCGCCGTGGTCGGCGAGTGCGCGATCACCCTCGACCAGCGCCATATGGAGGCCGCGGCCCTGGCCGCGATGCTCCAGGACGCGCGCGACGCCGCGGCCGCCTTCGCCGCCGAGGAGGGCTGCGAGGTGGTCTGGGAGCCGATCTGGCGCATCGAGCCCATCCCCTTCCACCCCGAGCTGATCGACCTGGGCGAGGCCGCGATCAGGGCCGTGAGCGGCGCCGCCCACAGGCTGCCCAGCGGACCGCTCCACGACGCCGCCGAGGTGGCCAGGGCCGGCATCCCCACCGTGATGCTCTTCGTCCAGAGCCTGGGCGGCATCTCGCACAACAAGATCGAGGACACCCGCGAGGAGCACATCGCCCTCGCGGTGCGGGCCCTCGACCGTCTGGCGACGTCCACGATTGCCTGGATCGGGGGCTAGGGCCGGCTCGCGCCGGCCCTACAGCTCGTCCAGCACGCGCCCGACCAGCTCGCGCAGGGTCGCGCGGGCCTCGCCCACGTCGCCGTCGGGGGGGAGGGCGAGCACGGCGAAGTAGCCGGGGGTGACCAGCGTGGCCAGGTAGGTCAGCTCCTCGGTGGCGAGGGTGAGCTCCTGGAGCGAGCCGGTGCCGATGCGCTGCGAGGCCGCGTTGGCGTTGGCGGCCAGCAGCGACAGCTCGAGCTCGGCCAGCTCGAGGTCGTACGGGTCGTCGTCCTCGTCGGCGTAGGCCATCTCGACGCTGAGGCCGTCGGTGGCGACCACGCCGGCGAGGCGGGCGGCGGGCAGGCTGTCGAGGGCGTCGTAGAGGATGGCGGACAGGCTCATGGGGGGGCCCTTCAGCTACAGCTCGCGCCGGCCCTCGAGGGCCGAGCCGAGGGTGTCGGGGTCGGCCCACTCCAGGTCGCCCCCGGTCGGCAGGCCGCGGGCCGGGCGCGTGACCCGCACCCCGAGGGGCGCCAGGTCCTTCAGCAGCAGGAACGCCGTGGCCTCGCCCTCGGTGTTGGGGTTAGTGGCGAGGATCACCTCGTCAACCGGCTCGCCGCGTACGCGGGCCAGGAGCTGGTCAATCTTCAGGTCCTCGCGGTAGACGCCCTCCAGGGGGGCGATGTGGCCATGGAGCACGTGGTAGAGGCCCTTGTAGGCCCCGGTGCGCTCGATCGCCAGCACGTCGAGGGGCTCCTCGACGACGCAGATCTTCGCCTGGTCGCGGCTGGGGCTGGCGCAGATCGGGCAGAGCTCGCCGACGGTGATGTTGAAACAGCGCGTGCAGAGCGAGACCTGCTCGCGCATGGCCTGGATGGCCTCGGCCAGGGCCCGCGACTGCTCCTCCTCGGCGCGCAGGAGGTAGAAGGTCAGGCGCGAGGCCGTCTTGGGGCCGATCCCGGGGAGCTTGCCGAGCTCCTCGATCAGGCGGGCGACAGGCTCGACGATCAGGTTGTCGCCGCGGGTGATCATCTCAGAAGAGCCCGGGGAGGCCCTTCATGCCGCCCATGAGCGGGCCCATGCGCTGCTCGGCCAGCTCCTGGGCCTTCTTCGAGGCGTCGCTGAAGGCGGCCACGAGCAGGTCCTGAAGCATCTCGACGTCCTCGGGGTCAACCACCTCGGGGTTGATCTTGATGCTCTGCAGCTCGCGGTGGCCGTTCATCTGGACCGTGATCGCGCCGCCGCCGGCGCTGCCCTCGACCGTGGCGGTCCCGAGCTCTTCCTGGATCTTCTGCATCTGGCGCTGCATCTGCTGGGCCATCTGCTGTAGCTGGCGCGGGTTCATCCTGTGCTCCTCAAGTACGCTTCGGCCTCGCTGTAGCTTACCATAGGGCCCTGAGGCGTGACAAGGCGGCTACTCTTCGGGCTCGATGTCCACGATGTGGGCCTCGAAGATGTTCATGGCGGCGCGGACGAGCTCGTCCTTGCGGGCCTCGCGAATCTGGCCGCGCAGGTCGCGGGCCTCGGCCTTCGCCTCGATGGTGCAGCGGATCACGTAGGTGCTGCCGAGGTGCCTCTTGAGCACGTCCTCGACGATGCGCCGGTTCTGGGGCTTCTCGAGGTTCTCCTTGTGGAAGGGCGAGGTCGCCAGGAGCACGAGGGTCTGGCCCTCGACGTCGATCGGGCGCACGCCGTGGAGCAGGGCCTGCACGGTGGGGCTCTTGGGACGCACGTCGCGCTTGATCTCCTCCCACAGCCCCTCGACCTGCTCGAGGGCGGAGAAGTCGGCGTTGGCGGCCGCCGCGGCCTCGGGCGAGCGGGCGGGCGCCGGGTGCCCGGGCTCGACCGCCTCGCCCTCGGGCGGGGACGGCCCGTCCAGCACGGGCATTTCGGCGGGGGCCTCGACCAGGGGCTCGGGGGCCACAGCGACAGGGGGCGGCGCCGTCTCGGCCGGCGGGGCTACCGGGATGGCGGGCGGCGCGGGCCCGTCGCCTGCGGGCGCGTCCTGCGGCACGGGCGCGGCGGGCGG
>DAOLDO010000479.1:0-1926 GCA_035327325.1 Chloroflexaceae bacterium
GCCGCCGGCCCTCTCGCGCTCTCCCGCGCCGGGGCTTCGCCCCTGGACCCCGTAAGGCGCCTACCTCTGCCAGCCCTTTCTGCCCGTTGTCATGCCCCCTGGGCGCTGCCGTTCAGGTCGCCCCGGCGCGGGGCGGCGCCCCGACCGAAGCCCGATCCGCGCTAGTCGGCCCCCTTGACTGGCTGTCCGGCAAGTCGCCCGCCCGCGCTGAGGCGCGCACCGATCCTTGAGGACTGAGGCAGGCCAACGGACCCTTCGGGCCGGCAGAGCTCGCGCATTGGGGGGCACCCCTCCGCGCGGGAGAGCGCGAGAGACGGCCCGCGTGGGCCCTCTCTCAGTGCAACACGGTTGCAGGGGGGGCCCTATATAGCGCCCGCCCCTACGCCGGCGCCGCCTCCTCGCGCGGCGTCCCCGCCAGGTCGGCCAGGACCCGCCCGGCCACGTCGAGGGCCGCCCGGGGCCGCCCGATCAGGCGCGCCTGGCGGCGCATCAGATCGAGGCGCTCGGGCTGGCTGAGCAGGTACAGGGCCGCCGGGGGCACCGTCTCGGGCATGCGCAGCTGGATGCCCGCGCCCGCCCCGGCCACCACGTCGGCGTTCCACTCCTCCTGCCCCGGGATGGGGTCAATGATCACCATCGGTGTGCCGCGGGCCAGCACCTCGCTCACGATCAGCCCGCCCGCCTTGCTGATCACCAGATCGCTCGCGGCCACGATGTCGTCCACGTGGTCAATCATCCCGTAGACCCGCAGCGCCATGCACGGGCCGTCGCCCAGGTCGGCCAGGGCCGCCTGGAGCTGCTCGTTGCGCCCGGCCACCACCACCAGGGTCCCGTTCGTGCGCCCCTCGAGCAGCTGGCTCACCATCAGCCGCACGCGCTCGACGTCAATGCCGCCCCCGAACAGGCCGATCACCGGCCGGTCCTGCGGCAGGTCGTAGCGCGCGCGCATCTCGGCGCCGTCTTTCGGCTCGCTGATCTCCAGGTTCACCGGGATGCCCGTCACCACGATGCGCTCGTCCGGCACGCCGCGCATCAGCAGGCCGCGCCGCGTGAACTCGCTGGGCACGAAGTACACGTCCACCCCCGGCACCAGCCACGAGCTGTGGGCCATGTAGTCCGTCACCACCACGTAGAAGGGCTGGGGCAGCAGCCCGAGCTGCTTGTTGTGGGCCAGGATGTGGCCGGGCACCGGGTGCACCGAGATCACCGCCTCGGGCTTCAGGTCGGCCACAAGCTGCTCGAACTGGCTTAGAAACGGCCGCTCCAGCATGGTCAGCAGCCTGTTGCCGTTGAACGCCTCCTCGGCGTCGGTGGTGTCGCTCTGGTCATAAAGCAGCTTGTAGAGCTGGGGGGTGCGCTGCGTGGTCTGCTTGAAGTACTCTTTGAGCGCCGCCCGCAGCACGGGGTTGGCGTAGTCGAGCACGTCAACCACCACCACGTCGCGCCCCTCCTGGCGGAAGGCCTCGCTCATGGCCGTGGCCGCGCTGATGTGCCCCGTCCCCAGCGAGGCATGGACGATCAGGATCCCGGGCATAGTGGTGTGCTCCTCGTGTGACGGCGGAAGGCGCGGGACAGCGCCCGCGCCTTCACACAGGGGGCAAGAACTATGCCACGGGGGCTGCGCCCTTCACCCGCGCGGCGTACTGCTTGCGGAACTTGGCCACCTTCGGCGCCACCACCCACTGGCAGTACGGCTGGCCGCCGTTGCGCGCGAAGTACTCCTGGTGGTAGTCCTCGGCGATGTAGAGCTCGCTCGCGGGCGTCACCTCGGTGACGATCGGCCGCGGCCAGGCCCGCTGCGCCTCCAGCTCGCCGATCAGCTCGGTCGCCGCCCGCTGCTGCTCGGGCGTGTGGTAGAAGATCGCCGAGCGGTACTGCGGGCCCACGTCGTTGCCCTGGCGGTTGAGCGTCGTCGGGTCGTGGATG
>DAOLDO010000479.1:2026-5445 GCA_035327325.1 Chloroflexaceae bacterium
GTACTGCGGGCCCACGTCGTTGCCCTGGCGGTTGAGCGTCGTCGGGTCGTGGATGCTGAAGAAGACCTCCAGCAGCTCGCGGAAGCTCAGCCGGGCGGGGTCGAAGCGCACCTGCACCACCTCGGCGTGGCCCGTGTCGCCGTTGCAGACCTGCTTGTAGCTCGGGTTGGGCACGTGTCCGCCCATGTAGCCCGACACCACGTCCGTCACGCCCTCGAGCTGGTCGTACACGGCCTCCAGGCACCAGAAGCAGCCGCCCCCCAGGGTGGCGACCTCGCTCTGCGCAGTTGTCATCGTCGTCTCCTTACAGCCGGCGCCGCCGGCGCTGGTCGCGCGTCCGAGCAATGCTGACGCGTTGCCGCTCCCAGGCCGGGGGGCCACGCTGGGCCGCCCGTACCTGCCCTGCTCGGGCGTAAGGGTGGCCCAGCGTGGCCGCCCCGCCTAGCAAAGTGGCTCGAACGGGCACCAGTCCCGGCGGCGGCGCGGATCGTTCAAGGGCCGGTACGATCAGTCTACCCGATCGCCGGCCCCGGGGCAATGGCGCTCCATAAGAGGGTCGTTAGCGCCGCTACGGCAGCAGGAAGGGCGGCACCCACAGCTGACTGAAGGCGGGGAAGAGCAGGTTGAGCGCCGTGATCGCCGCGAGCACCCCGACGCCCGTCACGAGGAAGGCCCGGTCCACCGGGCGCATCTCCAGCCGCACCGACCAGCTGCGCGGCCCCGTACCGAAGGCCCGCAGGTCCATCGCGTCCACCAGCTCCTCGCCGCGCATGATTGACCCGATCGTCACCGGGACGATCAGGGGCGCCAGGTTGCGCAGCGAGCGGACCAGGCCGCCCGCCCGCTCTAGCTCGTAGCCGCGGGCCTTCTGGGCGTCCATGGTGACGCTGAAGTCGTGGGCCAGGGTCGGCACGAAGCGGAAGGCCAGGTCGGTCGCCACGGCCAGCTTGTCGCCCATGCCCACCCCGCGGAAGACCACGCCGTAGCGCGCCGGGTGGATGGTGTAGGGGAAGATCACCACCAGCAGCGCCATGGCCGCCAGGCGCGTGGCCTGGGCCATGCCGTAGGCGATGCGCTCGCTGCTGATCACCAGCGGGATCGGCCCCAGGCTGCCCTGCCAGAGCACCGTCGTGTCCTCGAACACGTTCAGCCCGCCGCGCCCCGTGAGGAAGGTCAGCAGCACGATGAAGGTGACGAAGGGCACCAGGATGATCCAGGTGCGCCGCGTCTCGCGCCAGCTCAGGCGGGCCGAGGCGTACTGGAGCGCCCCGTAGGCCAGGAAGGCCAGGAGCACCCGCAGGTCCCACATCTGGATGATCGCGAACAGCAGGGCCAGGATCACCAGCAGCCGCACGCGCGGGTTGAGCCGCTGGTACGCGGTGCCCCGCTCTCTGTAGCGCCACGCGACGAGCATAGTGGTGGGGCCAGGGGAGGGGCGCAGCCCCTCCCCTGGTGTAGCCTGCCCGCCTAGCGGCCCGAGCGCGCCTGGGCGGCGTTCCAGGCGGCGAGCAGGATGGGCAGCAGGATGACCACATTGATCAGGTTCGAGCCGGCGGCGGGCACGAACTCGCCGAAGAAGGCCGCCGCGGGCGAGGTGCCGTTCTGGATGATCCCACCGAAGGCGGCGAAGCCGATGCCCAGGATCACGCCCAGAGCGCCCCAGACCACCGCCGCCGCCGTGTCCACGTCCCGCGCCAGCAGGTAGCGCGCCCCGACCACCAGGGCGCCGCCCACCAGCGGGATCCACCACATCGGGCCGACGATGTTCGACTCGCCGGTGAAGGGGTTCTCGAGGGCGAAGTTGTAGTTGAGCAGGATGATCGCCGTGGCCAGGCCCGCCAGGCCGGCGATCACGTAGGTCATCGTGTCGAGGGCCGAGCGCCGGTTCTTGAAGCCGTGGATCAGCCCGGGGATCATGCCCATCAGGCCGTTGCCCACGCACCACAGCGGGTAGACGCCCCAGCCGGTCAGGGCGTCGCCCAGCACGTTGCCCATGAAGCCGCTGAAGAAGCCCACCACCGGCCCGAAGGCGATCCCGAAGAAGATCGGGATCACCACCGCCGGGCGCAGCGAGACCAGGCTGATCGAGGGCAGCGGGAAGATGTTGGTCACCCACGAGAGCACGCCGTAGAGCGCCGCGCCGATGGCCATATAGACCACCTCGCGGGTGCCGATCTGCCACATCGGCTTGTCGGCGTAGGCCACGTAGACGCCGTAGATCACCACGGCGCCCGCCAGGACCACGCCCAGCCAGCGGCTGAGCGGCAGCGCGGCGTCGTCCGTGGCGCCCTGGGTCGCGGCGATAAAGCCGCCGATGTACAGCAGCACGACCGACGCGACCACGATCACCGCCAGGGGGACGAGCGGCCGGACCCACTTGTTCTGCGAGCTGTTCCCGGTGAGCATCGGTTTCCTCCTCTTGGGCTCTATCGCGCAAAGGGCAGCGGGGCCCTCTACGGCGTGGGTCAGGCGAGGGCCAGGGCCTCGGGCGGGCCCTCGGCTTGCCGCAGGTGGGCCGCCAGCTGGCGCAGACCCAGCATGCGCCCCGTCTGGGGCAGCATGGCCAGGTTCAGCTCGAGCAGCGAGGTCGGCAGCACGTTGCAGCGCCGCAGCAGCTCGGCGTCGGCCAGCACCGCCTCGGGCGGGCCGTCGGCCGCCAGCTGCCCGTCGTTGAAGAGCAGCACCCTGTTCGCGTAGGACAGGGCCAGGTCCAGGTCGTGGGTCACGAACAGCACCGCGTCGAAGGCCCCAAGGGCCGCGATCTCGTCCATGAAGCGCGTGTAGCTGGCGAAGTCCTGCCCCGCCGTCGGCTCGTCCATCACAAGCAGCCGGCTCTCCATCGCCAGCACGGCGGCGATGCCGACCCGCTTCTGCTGGCCGAACGACAGGCTGAGCGGGGCCCGCTCGAGCTGGGGCTCGAGCCCCATCAGGGCCAGGGCGTGGGCCGTCGTCCGCTCGATCGTCGCCTGGTCGGCCCCCAGGTTGCGCGGCCCGAAGGCCAGCTCCTCGCGCACCGTCGGCGCGAACAGCATGTGGGTCGGGCTCTGGAAGACGTAGCCGACGCTGCGCGCCAGCTGCGCTGTCGTCGCCTGGCGCGTGTCGCGCCCCTCCACCCGCACCCGCCCGGCCCGCGGCCGGTTCAGCCCGACGATATGCTTCACCAGGGTAGACTTGCCGCTGCCGTTGGGCCCCAGCAGCGCGATGATGTCGCCCTTGCGGATCGTGAGCGACACGTCCTTGATCACCGGCGGGCCGTCGTCGCCATAGTGGAACTCGACGTGCTCCAGCTCGACGATTGGCGCGCCGGCCGCCGGTCGCGGCGGCGGGGGCGGCGCGGGCGCCTCGCCGGCGCGCAGCCGCTCCAGGGCCGCCGCCGCCGGCAGCTTCACCCGCAGCGGGTCGGCGACCGCGGCCAGCCC
>DAOLDO010000480.1:0-5441 GCA_035327325.1 Chloroflexaceae bacterium
AGCAGCGCCGCCTGCACGCGATCACACCTCACACCGCACAGCTCAGCGGCAATCGCGCTGGGCACGACATGTGACCCACTAGGTTAGGGCCAGGTCTTCGCGGCCGATCTCGCGCAGGAGCTTGGGATACATCGTGTAGACGGGCTCGACGGCGGGCAGCAGCTTGAGGATCTTCGGGATGGGGCCCTTGGCGATGATCTGCCGCCGCGTGAGGGCGGCCATCAGGTTGATCTTGCCGTGCCAGAACTGGTGGGCGATGTCGGCCTTCATGGTCATCTCGACGTCGGGCTTGAGCGACGTCTCGCCCCAGAAGACGTCGCAGTAGGCCCCGGGCTGCGTGGGCGGGTGGGCCGCGTCGATCGTGGCGATGCCCTTCGGGTCGTCGTAGCGGAACTGGATGACGATCTTGCCCTCGCAGATCTTCGGCGCGACGCGGGCGTCGGTCTTCACCCGATCGTAGAGCAGGCCCAGGATCTGGTGCATCTCGGCTTCGTCTTTGAAGTAGGCCATCGGCTTCTCCGTCGTGTGTGCGCGCGAGCCGGGGCCGCCGCCGGCCCTCCGCCGCCCCCGCAGTTTCACTTCCGCGCAGCATAGGCTTCGTTCCGCGATAATACCAGGAAACGCGCGCCCGCGCAAGCACCATTTAACGCGCCGCGTCAGGTGCCGAGGCGCCCGGCGGCCCCGCGCAGCCCCGCCAGCCAGGCCGCCCCCGCCATCGGCCGGCGCCCCGCGGGGTGCACCTCGAGCAGGCCCAGGGCCCCCGAGCCCGTGGCCACCAGGGGCGCCCCGCCGGCCTGCCCCACCAGGGCGCCGGGCGGCTCGGGGCCGGACCAGTCGGGGTGCACCGCGGCGGCGAGGATGCGCAACCCATGGCCCTGCCAGGTGGTGACGGCCCCCGGCCAGGGGTCGTAGGCCCGCGCCATGCGCTCGATCACCAGGGCGGGCAGAGACCAGTCTACCACGCCGTCCTCCTTCTTGAGCAGGCGCGTCACCGTGGCCAGGCCGTGGTCCTGTGGCCGGGGCTCTAGCTCGCCGGCGGCGTAGGGGCCCAGGACCTCGACCAGCATGCGGGCGCCGAGGCGAAACAGCTCGTCGGTGAGCGGGCCGGCCCGCGCCGTGGGCGGCAGGGGTACGACGGCCTGGGCCAGGATGGGGCCGCTGTCCATGCCCGGGTCGAGCCGCATGATGCTCACCCCGGTCTCGCTGTCGCCCGCCATGATCGCGCCCGCGACGGGGGTGGGCCCGCGGTGCAGGGGCAGCAGCGAGGGGTGGATGTTGAGGTAGCCGAGGGGCGGGATGGCCAGGACGGCCTTGCGCAGAATCTCGCCGTAGGCCGCCACCACGCCGGCCTCGGGCCTGAGCGCGGCCAGCCGCTCAATCACGGCGGGGTCGCGCAGCGTCTCCGGCTGGATCACGGGCAGCCCCAGGGCCTGGGCGGCCAGCTTCACCGGCGGCGGGGCGAGACGCCCGCCGCGGCCCGCCGGCCGGTCGGGCTGGGTCACCACGGCCATGATCTCGTGACCCGCGGTCGCCAGGGCCTCGAGCGGGTGTACCGCGAAGGCGGGGCTGCCCAGAAAGATCAGTCGCATCGGGCCTCCTTCACAGCTTGGTACGCTCCGGGCTATAGTATAATCCCTGCGGGGTCACGGGGCCGGCAACATCGGAGACCGCGTCGCCACGGCTCTCGCTCGCACCCACAGAGGAAGCGCCAGATGGACGCACTGGTCTTTGACGGGACCCTCCGCTTCACCCGCGACCACCCCGCCCCCGCCCTCGCCCCCGGCGAGGCCCTGATCCGCCCCCACCTGGCCGGCATCTGCAACACCGACGTCGAGATCACCCGCGGCTACATGGGCTTCCACGGCGTGCTCGGCCACGAGTTCGTCGGCACCGTCGTGGCCTGCGACGATAGAGCCTGGCTCGGCCGGCGCGTGGTGGGCGAGATCAACGCGGCCTGCCTGCGCTGCGCCACCTGCCTGCGCGGCGACTACACCCACTGCCCCGAGCGCACCACCCTGGGCATTGACCGGCGCGACGGCGCGATGGCCGAGCTGGTGGCCCTGCCCGTCGCCTGCCTCCACGCCGTGCCCGCGACGGTCAGCGACGAGCAGGCCGTCTTCGCCGAGCCGCTGGCGGCCGCCGTGGCCATCCTCGACCAGTGCCACCTGCGCCCGACCGAGCGGGTGGCCGTGGTGGGCGACGGCAAGCTCGGCGCGATGATCGTCCAGGTGCTACGGCTGCCCGGCTGCGACCTGACCCTGGTGGGCCGCCACCCCGAGCGCTGGGCCCTGTTCGAGGGCATGGGCGTCAGGTGCGCGACAGCTGACGAGGTGGCGGGCGAGCGGTTCGACGTGGTGGTGGACTGCACCGGGCAGCCCGCCGGCCTGGCCACCGCCAGGGCCCTGGTGCGGCCGCGGGGTCGCCTGGTGCTCAAGAGCACGTTCAACGCCCCCTCGGAGCTGAACCTGACGGCCCTGGTGGTGGACGAGGTGCAGCTGCTCGGCTCGCGCTGCGGCCCCTTCGGGCCGGCCCTGCGCCTGCTCGAGCGGGGCCTGGTGGTCACCGAGCCCCTGATCAGCGCGCGCTACCCCCTCGAGCGGGCGATCGAGGGGTTCGCGGCCGCCAGCGGGGCCCTGAAGGTGCTGTTGCAGATCGGTAACGGGCAGGGCCTACAACGGTAGCACGAGCCTCGCTCTACGCCCCTGCACGCCAGCACAGCGCCAGGCTGGACCGAGGACCAGGGACCAACGCCCGGCGGCGGCTGAGTGGTTGGTCCTTCGTCGTTGGTCCCTGGTCTCGACTCCAGGCGGACGACGTCACGCTCTGACGCGCCTGGCCACGGGCGAACGAGCCACCCGGGCCCTGGCCGACAGCCCGCGCGCCGCCCCTCCCGGGCCCATGAGGGCGGGGCTGTAAGCGCTTTACCCGCGCCCCCCGCCCCTGATCCCCAGCTGAACAGAACTCACCCTATTGATCTCCGCGCAAAATCACTTACAATAAGCCGTAGTGCGCAGGGCAGACGCGCCCAGCCCGCGCCGGAGCCGCCCGCCCGAAGGAGCCGACCCCGATGGACAACCTGCCGCTCCTGCTGCTGCTGCTCGCCCTCGCGGCCGGCGTCGGCGTGGCCCTGCTGCTGCGCCGGCGGCGTCTGGCCGACAGGCGCCGGGAGGCGCCCGACCCCGACGAGCCGCTCGAGATGCAGACGCGGGTGCGGGACGGCACCACGGTCGCCGCGCTCCCCGAGCCGCCCCCGCCGCCGCCGCCGTGGTACAGGCGCCCCGGCGCCGCGCTCGCCCTCACCCTGGCCCTGCTGCTGGCGATCCTCTGGGGCGGGCCGGCCCTCTTCAGGGCCCAGACGGCCCGCTCACCCGAGCGCTTCGTCGTGCTGGTGGCCCCCTTCGCCGACGGCGGCGACGGGCAGACGGGCCGCAACGTAGCCGGCGAGCTCGCCCGCGTGATCGAGGAGGTGACGAGCGACGAGGTCACGGTCGTCGTGGCCCCCGCCGGCCCGGCCACGCCCGAGGAGGCCCTGGAGCTGGCGACGGCCGAGGGGAGCGACCTGCTGATCTGGGGCCAGGTCGAGCCGGGGGCGATGCTCGACAGCGCCAGCCTGCGCCCGCGCCTGATCTACACGCCGACCGGGCCCTACGCGCCCAACGCCTGGGACGGCTACGCCGGCCGCTTCGCCATGCCGCGCAGCTACACCCTGAGCAGCGCGCCGGTGAACGGCCAGGCCGTGCTGGCGCCCCTGGTTGTGGCCCTCTACGACTACGCCCGCGGCCAGCCGGACCTGGCCTACCTCGGCCTCGAGCGGCTGCTGCGCGACTACCCCGCCCTCACGCAGCCCCTGCCGCGGGCCCTGCGCGGCAACATCCTCTGGGCCCGCGGCGCCACGAGCGAGGCCGCCAACGAGTACCGCCTGGCCCTCGGCGAGTCCTCCGACGAGCAGGCCCTCCTGGCGAATAACCTGGGCGCCATCCTGCAGGACGCCGGCGACCCAGGGGCGCTCACGGCCTACGCCGAGACGGTGCGCCTGCTGGAGGGGCGCGACCTGGGCGAGCTGCGGGCCAACCTGGGCGGCCTGGCCCTGCGCGAGGGGCGGGCCCGCGACGCCGCCGTGGAGCTCGAGCAGGCCCGCAACCTGATGCCGGCCCGCCTGCCCCAGCTGCTCGACCTGGCCGCGGCCTACCGCGAGAGCGGGCGCCTGGACGAGGCCGCGGCGACCCTCGAGGCGGCCGCGGCGCAGCGCACGGTCGAGGCCCGCCTGGTGCCGCCCGTCTACACGCCGATGTTCAACCAGCACAGCGAGGCCGCCCTGGCCGAGCAGCGGGCCCTGCTCGAGCTGGCGCGCCGGCTCGGCGCCCAGGGCCCCGTGGTCTGGGAGCTCGAGGCGGCCCGCCAGCAGCCCGCGGGCGTCATGAGCCCCCTGCGGGACCAGCTGAGCGCCGCCGCCGACACCAGCGGCCGGGCGGTCGAGCAGTGGCGCCGCCGCTCGGCCTCCGAGAGCGCCGCCTTCCCCGGCACGGGCCTGGTGGCGACGGGCCAGGCCGAGCGCACCGAGAACCAGGTTGACCGCCAGCGCTACTACGAGGCCCTGGTGGGCGCCGAGCTCGAGCGCGGCGTCCGCCCCCCGACACCCGGCGTCTTCGGCGCCCTCTTCGGGCGCGGGCGCCCCGCCAGCCCCACCCTCGCCACCCTCGAGCCGATGCTGCAGGTTGACCCGAACAACCCCTGGCTGCACATGGCGGCGGGCCGGGCCCAGCGCTTCAACGGTCTGCTGGCCGAGGCCGACCAGAGCTACGACCGGGTGGTGAGCCTGGCCCCGCAGCAGCCGGAGGGCTACTTCGGCAAGGGCATGGTGGCCGGCGCCGGCGACGAGCTCGGGCGGGCGACCGAGCTGTTCACCCTGGCCCTCGACCGCAACGGGGCCTTCTTCCCCGCGCGCATGGAGCTGGCCCGCCTCGCCGAGGAGCAGGGCGACTGGGCCGCCGCCGCCGCCCAGCGCCGGGCCCTGCTCGAGACGCGCCCCGGACCGGCGAGCGCCGTGGGCCTGGCCCAGGTGCTGCGCCGCAGCGGCCCGCCCGGCTGGCAGGAGGCCGAGCAGATCCTGCTGCCCCTCGCCGGCGGCAGCGCCGACGCCGCGATCGAGCTGGCCAGGCTCTACAACGACGCCGGTCGGCCCGAGGCCGCCATCGCCGCCTACAACGACGCCCTGCGCATCGCCCCCGCCAGCAGCACGGCCGCCTTCGAGCTCGGCGAGACCCTGGCGGCCCTGGGCGACCACGCCGGCGCCGAGCAGGCCCTGCGCGACGCCCTGCGCTTCGACGAGGAGAACCTCGACGCGCGCCTGGCCCTCGCCGACCTGTACCAGGGGCCCCTGAACGACGCGCGCCGCGCCGAGCGCGAGTACAGCGCGGCCCGGGCCCAGGGGGTGCGGGACG
>DAOLDO010000481.1:0-5437 GCA_035327325.1 Chloroflexaceae bacterium
TTCAACGCCGCCCACCCGGCCGAGGTGCAGATCCCCAGAGGCGGGGGTAGCGCGGCGCCCGCCGCCACCCCCGCGCCCAGCGCCACCCCCCCGCCGCAGGCTACCACGCTGCCCGTCACGGCCACACCCGCGCCCACCAGCCCGCCGCCCGTCACGGCCACACCCATGCCAGGGGGCTCCGAGCAGGTGATCTACGACGACGCACTCGGGGCGGGCTGGTCCAACTGGTCGTGGGGTGTGACCCTGCGGCTGGACGAGCGAGCAAGCCCGCAGCAGGGCCGGCAGGCCATCGCCGTCACCTACCAGCACGCCTGGGCGGGGCTCAAGCTGCATCACCGAGCGGGGGTGTCGACGAACCGCTTCACCAGGCTGCGCTTCTGGGTCCACGGCGGGACGCGCGGGGGCCAGCAGTTGCAGGTCTATCTGCTCAACGGCAACGCCTGGATGAGCCCGCTCGTGCGGCTGCCCCCGCTCCCTGCCGGCCGCTGGTCGCTGGTCGAGATCCCTCTCGCCAGGTTCGGCAGCCCGCCGCGGGTCACCGACCTCATCCTCCACGAGCGCAACGGCCCCCACCGCGACACCTTCTTCGTCGACACGATCAGCCTGACGCCGTAAGACAAGGCTTCAGGTAGCTTGGCAGTTCAACGGCGGCGGCGCATTGGGACGCCCGGCCCCTGCCTCCTGCGCCTGCCTCCTTGTCTAAACAGGCGCGGGCCCTTGCCAGGGCCTTCCCCGCGGTGCGTGCGAGCCGTGGAAGGGTCCTGGCAGACCGGGCACGGCACACAGAGTTCAGCGAGGGGCGGCGTGATCCTTCTGGTGAGCGGGGCGACGAGAACCGTAGAGCAGTACCGCAACCACCCGGCCCTCGGCCGGCTCGTGCAGCCGCGCTCATGGGGCAGCATCGCCGCAATCGCCGGGGCGGGCCAGCCCTGGGGTGCTGACAACGACGCCCTGGCCGGCGTCAACCCGGATGCCTACCTGCGCATGCTCGACGCGATCGCCCGCGCCCCGCGCGAGCACCTGAAGTTCGTCGCCGCCCCCGACGCGGTCGAGCGCACCCCGCACGGCATTTTTGGCTCGTGGGAGGGCACCTTGTGGCTCTGGCGCTGCTGGCGGCCGGCGCTTGTTGCTCGCGGCCTCCCCGCCGCCATTGTCCTTCAAGACGGTGCCACCCCTGACAGCGTGCCCTGGGACGAGCTCGCCGCAGTGTTCGTCGGCGCCTCGACCCGCTGGAAGCTTAGCCGCAGCGCCGAGCTGCTCGTACGTATGGCACGCTCGCGCGGGCTGTGGACGCACGTTGGCCGTGTGAATACCTTCGGGCGCCTCGCTCGCGTCGAGGCGATGGGTGTGCACAGCTTCGACGGCTCGCAGTTCAGCAGGTGGCCGACGAAGTTTATTCCCCCCTTCCTCGCCCGCCTGGAGTATCAGCAGCAGCCCATTCCTGAGGTGCCGGATGCGCTCCGCTAACTGGCTTGTGCTCCTCTACCTGGCTTCCATCGCGGCCGCGAATGCCCTGGTCTCGCGCTTCGGCCCGTCAGTCGCAGTGCTGAACGCGTTTTTGTTCATTGGCCTCGACCTGTCTACGCGCGACCAGCTGCACGCCCTGTGGCAGGGCCGCGCACTCTGGCCGCGCATGCTCGCGCTTGTCGTCGGGGGCGGCCTGCTCTCGCTGCTGCTCGGCGGCGCGGGGCGTGTGGCACTTGCCAGCTGCCTCGCCTTCGTTCTCGCCGGTGTCGCCGATGCCGTGTCCTACAGCCTGCTCCGCCGGCACTCCTGGCTTGTTCGGGCGAACGGCTCGAATTTTGTGGCAGCTGCCGTCGATAGCCTCTGCTTCCCGCTGCTCGCCTTCGGCTGGCCGCTCCTCTGGGGCGTGGTGATCGGCCAGTTTCTCGCCAAGGTCGCCGGTGGCGCGTTCTGGGCGACGCTGCTCCACCACGCCGCTCGGCACCTTTACGCCCCTGGTCGGCCATAGCGAGAGTCACCTTGCTTCCTAAGTCGGGCAGATACCTGTCTGTCGCCAGCAGGATGGAACGCTACCGATGAACCTGGCCCAACTGCTCAGACGCGAGCTACAAACCACGAGCTTGCACGACCTCCACACCAAGACCGGCATCGCCCCGAGCCTGCTTCGACGCCTGGCTCGGGGCAGAGCCCAGCAGCCGCCAGACATACCGACGCTCCAGAGGCTTGCCAAGGCATTCCAGCTCCCACTCTGGTGTGTGCTGGAGATGGCAGGAATCGAACTCGAGCAGCCGTTCACCCAGAGCGCCTTCGCCTGCTACGTGGCCGAGCAGATCGAGGAGCAGCCGCTGCTGCGGCAGCTGTACGAGCGCCTGATCACTGCCGATGATGAGGAGCTTGCGGCCCTCCTCGCCTACCTCAGTCGGCGCCTGTCGCAGCAGTTCGCAGCGTATTGGGACACCGAGACCGAGCGTGATGCGCGCGTCTCGCTCCGCCTTGATGATTGGTGAGGTGAGCCAACGCGCTCGGCGAGCGAGCTTGCGGCAAGGAGCCGCGCTGCATAGCAGTCCTTGAAGCCGTCTTGAAGCCCGCGTGGACGATCGGCACCTACACCCGCAGGCGGGTGTGCCCTGTGGTTGTCGGTCATCAATCTACGGAGGGCTTCCATGGCAATCGCAATGGACTGTGGCGAACCGGTGGAGCTGACGCATATCCGCGGGCAAGAGCATGTAAAACGGGGCCTGGAAGTGGCGGCCGCGGGCGGGCATCACGTGCTGATCGTCGGCGCACCCGAGGCCGGCAAGACGATGCTGGCCCGTGCCCTACGTGGTCTGCTGCCGCCGTTATCCGAGCGCGAGGGGGCTGAGGTTGCTGCGGTGCGCGCGCTGCTCACGTCGGGCGACGGTGCCGCGCTGCCGGTGCCCCAACGCGTGTGCGTCGCGCCGAGCATCGATGCGAGCCGGACCGCACTGTTCGGGGGCGGGCGGCGAACCGTTCCCGGTGCGGTGAGCCGCGCCCACCGCGGGCTGCTGCTGCTCGACGGCCTTCCCGCCTTTGGGGTCAAGCTCGCCCGCCTACCCACCATCCTCGACGACCGCAGCGTGCTCGTCGAAAGCGCCGGTAGCGCGCAGACTCTTCCGGCGGCCTTCCAGCTGGTGGCGACGGCGCGGCCCTGCCCCTGCGGCTGGTTCGGCGACGTCGAGGCGATCTGCACATGCACGCCCGCCCAGGTGCGGCGCTACCAGCAGCGCATTCCTGAGGCCCTGCGCGAGCGCATCGAGATCCACTTGGAGGTGCCACGGGTTCCCTACGAGCGCCTGACCGCTGGGCGGTTGGGCGAGCCATCCAACGTTGTCGCAGACCGTGTGGCCGCAGCCAGGCGCCGCCAGACCAAGCGTTTCGCCGAGCACCCGCGCTGCCTGACCAACGCCGAGATGGGTATCGACGAAATTCGTGAGTACTGCACCCTCGACGGCGCCGGCCACAGCCTGATGAAGGCCGCGACGCGGCAGCTCGACCTCTCCGCCGGCGCCTACCACCGCATCCTGCGTCTCGCCCGCACCATCGCTGATCTCGCCGGTGCTGAGCAGATCGGCCCCGCGCATCTTGCCGAAGGGCTGCAATACAGGAGCCGGCCGACGCTGTAAACGGCGAGCAGCCTCGGGTCGTGCCTGACTACGCGCTGTGCGTTATCAGGCACGGCCAGCCCGGCTTCGGTTCCTTGCTACTGCTTGACGCACACGAACACGTGTGCGATACTTCACGCTCCGCTCCTCATCAGTACGGAGGCCGCGATGGCCCCACGCATCGATCACGACGCGCTCTTCAAGCTGCTGCTCACCACCTTCTTTCGCGAGTTTCTGGAGCTTGCTGCCCCGGAGCTTGCCGCAGCACTCGATCCTGAGCCGCTGATCTTCCTCGACAAGGAGAGCTTCAGCGACCTGCTCGACCCTGACCGTCGCGAGGCTGACCTGGTCGTGCAGGCCCGGCTGCGCGACCAGCCAGCCACGCTGCTCATCCATCTGGAGCACCAGGCCAAGTCCGATCCGACGCTCGCGAGACGCATCTTCCGCTATTTTGGTCGCTTCTACGACCGCTACAACCTCCCCGTCTACCCGATCGCGCTCTGCTCATACACCAAGCCCTACAAGCCGGCCAGCAACCGGCACCAGGTGCAGATTCTGTCGCGCACCGTGCTCGATTTCCAGTTCGAAGTGCTACAATTGAGCAGGTTGGACTGGCGCGACTTCCTGCAAACGTCGAACCCGGCGGCGATCGCGCTGATGGCCCGGATGCGGATTGCACCGCATGAGCGCTGGAGGGTCAAGGCGGCGAGCCTACGGCTCCTCGCACGGGCACGGCTCAGCGGTGCGCAGCGGCGCCTGGTCAGTCAGTTCGTCGATATGTACCTGCCGCTCCAGGCGGCTGAGCGTGAGGCATTTCAGGCCGAGGTGGCGAGCTTCAGCCCGCCAGAACGGGAGACGGTCATGGAACTTGTGACAAGTTGGGAGCGCGAGGGCCGTATCAAAGGTCGCGAGGAAGGACAGCGAGAGCTCATTGAGCGACAGTTGCTCCGAAAGCTGGGATCACTGACGCCGGAACAGACCGAACGTCTGGGCACCCTGTCCTCAGCACAGCTCGTCGCTCTCGGCGAGGCGCTCTTTGATTTTGCAACGCTGGCTGACCTTGAACAGTGGCTGGTCAGCCTCCCGGCTCACCAGGAAGCGCCATAAGCTCTGGCCCGGTCACGTTCCGCGCTGCCCTCGCATCGGACACCGCGAGCATCGCCGACAACCTGCACGGGCGCCCCGGCTTGACCCGCCGTGGCCTCGGCAGCGAGCTCCTCGCGCCTTCACTGCGCTGGGTCGCCACGGTCGAGCCAGGCTGGCCGATGCACCTCTGGGTGCTCGCGGTCAACAGCGCCGCCCGCCGCTTCTATGAGCGCCACGGCGGCACGCTTGTCGAGCAGGCCGTCAAGCCGATGCCCGACAGCTCGCTGCCCGCCGTCTGTCGCTCTATCTCGCGCGAGCCTGGCCGCCTCGTCACGCCGGAGCGGTCGGGCGCGGGGCGACTGTCGGCGGAGCAGCCCACGCTCGCCCTGAGCGCCACCCCCTCGCCGGTCGTGTCACGCACGCGGCTCCCAACGCCCGCAAACCGTATGACTCGCCCGAGCAGCGACGCTCGCTCAGCTCGGCTCGCCTAAGCCACCGGCAATCGTTGGTGCGCGCTCCACCGCCCCTGCGACTCGCCGTATGACTGGGCGGCGGTCATGGCGTGCCTGCGGCGTCGGCGGTCCCTGGTGGTCGTTGCGGCGCCAACAGCTCAGTGGCGCGTGTTGACGGGTACCCTGCGGTCTCCTCATGCTCGCGCGCGGTCGTCCGCCGCGGCCTGCCCCTTCAGCCTGCCACACCCCACGTCCCTGGCGCAAGGGCGCTACCGTCTTTCGGGGGCCCCCTGCCCCCGAGTAAGAGCTGGT
>DAOLDO010000482.1:0-5410 GCA_035327325.1 Chloroflexaceae bacterium
GCAGGCGCGGCGGAGCGAGCTGGTGCCGACGATTGCCCCAGGGGGCAGATCAGCGAGCCCGCCCGCGCGGCCCTCGCCGCGCAGCGGCGCAACCAGCACATCGCGCGGGTCGGCGCGCTCGGGGAAGGCGGCCAGGGTGAGGCCGGCGGGCAGCTGCGAGGGCAGGTCCTTGCAGCTGTGGACGCAGAGGTCCACCTCGTGGGCGAGCAGGGCCTGCTCGAGCTCCTTGACGAAGAGGCCCTTGTCGCCGACGGCCGAGAGGGCCACGTCGAGGATGCGGTCGCCCTTGGTGGTGATCACCTGCAGCTCGACGGCGAGGCCGGGGTGGAGGGCGCGGAGCTGGGCGGCGATCATCTCCGACTGGGCGAGGGCGAGCCGCGAGCCGCGGGTGCCGAGGGTGAGCTTCGCCATCAGATCGACTCCAGGTTAAACAGGTCACTGACCATCGCCGCGTAGCGCTGGCCATCGCCCTGGGCCGCGGCGTCGCGCAGGCGCCGGGTGGGCGGGTGGAGCAGCTTGTTGACCAGGCTGCGGGTGAGGCCCTCGACCACGCTGAGCTGCTCGGGCGAGAGGTCGGCGAGGCGGCGCATGGCCCGCTCGAGCTCGGCGTTGCGCAGGGCCTCGGCCCGCTCGCGCAGCAGGGTCAGGGCGGGCACGGCGTCCTGGGTGTGGCACCACGCCTCAAAGGCCGATACCTCCTCGTGGACGATGCGCTCGGCGGCGGCGGCGGCCCCGGCCCGCTGGTCGAGGGTCAGGCGCACCACGTCCTGCAGGTCGTCCACGGTGTAGAGGTGGGCGCCGGGCACCAGGGCGACGTCGGGGGCGAAATCGCGGGGCACGGCCAGGTCGATCAGCAGCATGGCGCCCGGCTCGTGGGAGGCGCCGACGCCGCGGGCGTGGGCCTTGGCGGCGAGGGCGGCGGCCACGTGCTCGCGGTAGATGATCGGCACGGGCGCCGCGGTCGAGCTGATCACGATGTCGGCGCGCGAGAGGCAGTGGGGCAGGTCGTCGAAGCCGTGGGCGGTGGCGTTGTAGCGGCCGGCCAGCTCGCGGGCGCGGGCCTCGGTGCGGTTGACGATCATCAGCCGGTCGGCGCCGTTGGCCAGGAGGTTCTGGGCGGCCAGCTCGCTCACCTCGCCGCCGCCGACGAGCAGCACCGTGCAGCCCGCCAGGTCGCCGAGGCGGCGCCGAGCCAGCTCGACGCCGGCCTGCGAGACGCTGGCGGCGCCGAGACCGAGGGAGGTCTCGGCGCGGGCGCGCTTGCCGGCCTTCAGCGCGTGCTGGAAGAGGCGGTGCAGGGTGGGGCCGAGGCTGCCGAGGGCCTGGGCGTTCTCGAAGGACTGGCGCACCTGGCCCTGGATCTGGGCCTCGCCAAGGACGAGGGAGCGCAGGCCGGCGGCCGTGGCGCAGAGGTGGCGGGCGACGCCCTCGCCGCTGACGAAGAAGAGCGTGCTGGCAAACTGGTGCTCGGCCAGGCCGTGGAAGTCGGCCAGGAAGCGCACCAGGGTCTGGGCCGTGCTCGAGCCGTGGGCCACGCCGTAGATCTCGACCCGGTTGCAGGTCGAGAGGATGGCCGCCTCGGCCAGGGGCGCCTGGCGGTCGCCCTGGGGTGTAGTGAGCCTGGTCAGGGCGGCCGGAATATCGGTGCTGCTGAAGGCCAGCCGCTCGCGGATCTCCACGGGCGCCGTGGTGTGATCGAGGCCAGCGAGGATGAGTTTCATGCCGGGAACCCTTACAAAGCTCGCCGAAACGTACCAAATCTATGTACTTGCGAACCGTATCACAAGGAATAGGGCGTGTCAATCGCCGAAAGGGATTATGTTCATTCCAACGAGGGAACGAGGCCCCTGGACGCGCCTCAGGCGTCCCCGGCGACGGCGATCAGCGTTGTGAGGCTCTGCTGCTCGCCGCGGAAGGCCGAGACGTCAATGCGGCGCAGGAGCACGAGGGCGGCGCAGAGCATCAGCCCCTCGAGCAGGAAGACGGTGATGTAGCCGCCGGTGGGGCTGCTGAGGACGGCCCCCGCGACGTCGCGCACGGCGCCGGCCATCAGGTTGCCGAGGCCGCGGGCGGCGGCGTCGGCCACGCCCCAGGCGCCGATGAACAGGCCCACATTCTTCGGCGTGGTCATGTCGAGCATCATGGCCAGGTTGGTGGTGGTGGCGATGCCGGTGCCGAAGCCGAGCACCGCGATGCCCGGCACGAAGAGGGCCTGCCGGGCGAGCAGGCCGCTCAGGGCGATCAGCAGGAAGCCGAGGGCCGCCACCGCCCCCCCGAGGGTCGCGCCGGCCTTTTTGCTGAGGAAGCGGCTGAAGACGAGGCCCTGGAGCAGCAGGGCCACCAGGGTGGCGCCGCCCCAGGTGGCGGTGAGCTGGGTGGTCTCGCGCACGCTCATGCCGAACGCCTGGGCCCCGAAGGGCTCGAGCAGCACGTCCTGGCCGAGGATGGCGGCCAGGAGCAGCATCAGGTAGACGAAGAAGGCCTGGGCCTGGGGGTTGCTCAGCACGGCGCCGACCGCCTCGCGGGCGCTGTGGCGCTCGCCCGTGGCCGCCCTGGCGCCGCGGGGCTCGAGCCCAACCAGCCCGATCGCGCCGAGGGCCAGGGCCACCAGGGCGCAGACCCCGAAGACCTCCACCAGCCGCTCGGGCGTGTAGTGCTCGAGGGCGCGCCCGGTGAGGATGGCGGTGACGATCACCGAGGCGATCATCATGAACCACATCACCGCGATCGTGCGCGAGCGCTGCCCCTCCTCCGAGAGGTCGCTGGCCAGGGAAAGGTAGGAGACCACGGCCAGGTTGTAGCCGAGCCCCCAGAGCAGGAAGGCGCCCACGGCGAAGGCCAGCCCCGGCCAGAAGTTCGCGTCCATGGCCAGGGCCGCCAGGGGCGTGAGGAAGGCCCCGCTCACGCAGAGCAGCAGCCCGGCGGCGATGTAGGGCGTGCGCCTGTAGCCGAAGAGCGGGTGGTGGTCGGAGTACTGCCCGAGGAACGGCTGGAGCGGCGCGAGCAGGTGGGGCAGGACGATCAGGCCGGCCACGATGGTGGCGAGGAGGCCCAGCTCGTGGATCATGATCCGGTTGAGCACCCCGGTGATCGGGACCAGGCTCACCGCGACGGCCACGTGAATGAGCCCCAGCCTGAGGTTCTTGACGACGGTCATAGGCATCTCCTGCTCGCCTTGCCTTTACTCCGCCCGCACCTGCTCGGGGAGCCCCGCCCCGAGGGAGTCGGCGACCCGCTCCGCGAGGGTCACGCCGCTCTTCCAGCACTTGGGGATGCCGACGCCGCCGCGGTAGCTGCCGAGGAAGTGCAGCCCGGGCCGGGCCCGCTCGAGGGCCTCGACGGCGGCGATGCGCGCGTCGTGGCCGAAGGTGTACTGGGGGATGGCCCGCGGCCAGCGGGTGAAGTTCACAAGCTCGGGCGCGCCCCTGGCGCCGAGGACCTGCTCGTTGTCCCTGATCGCCGCGGCCACCAGCTCCTCCTCGCTCTGCTCGGGCCTGACGGGCCGGATCGAGCCGCCCATCAGGGTGATGGTCAGGGCGCGGCCCTCCGGGGCGAAGGGCGGGAAGAGGCTGGAGGCCCAGAGGATGCCGAGGAAGTCGCGCCCCTCGACCGAGGGGGCGAGGACGCCGAAGCCGTCGAGGGGGTGGCCGATCTGCTCGCGCCTGTAGCCGAGGTTGACCACGGCCATGGACGAGTAGGGGATGGCGCGCAGGGCGTCGGCGGCGGCCGCGTCGAGGTCGGCGGCCAGCTCGGCGGCGACGCCGGCCGGGGTCGCGACGATCACCGCGCGGGCCTCGACCGTCTCGGACAGGCCGCCGCGCTCGACCACAAGGCGCCAGAGGCCGGCCTCGTGGAAGAGGTCGCTGGCCCGGGCGCCCGTCCAGACCCGGCGCGGGCCGAGGGCGCGGGCGATGGCCCGGGGCCACTCGGCGATGCCACCGTGGAAGCTGAAGGTGACGCTGCGCATCTTCGGGCCCCTGGGCGCGCCCTTCGCGGGCTTCTCGCGGCCCCCGAGCATGCCCTTGACGATGCTGCCGGCGCGGCGCTCGGCCTCCCAGATGGCCGGGAAGGTGGCCCTGGCCGACATGACCGCCGGGTCGCCGGAGTAGACGCCCGAGACGAATGGGTCGATCAGGCGCTCGGCGGCCTCCGGGCCGAGGCGCCGGGCGAAGAAGGCGGCGACGCTCTCGTCGGCGGTCTCGCCGCGGGCCACGAACGGCTCGCGCAGCATGCGCAGCTTGCCCTTGAGCGAGATCAGAGGCGTGCGGACGAGGCCGACGGGGTTGCCGGGGATCTCGAGGGGCCGGGCGTTGTGGAGGAAGTAGCGGCGCTTGCCGGCGCGGCTGGCGGGGAGCAGGCGGCCCATCAGGCCCAGGTCGGCCAGCTCGGCCCAGAGGCGCGGATCCCTGGTGGCGAGGGTGTTGGGGCCGCGCTCGAGGGTGTAGCCCTCGGGGGTGGCGCGGCTCTGCAGCGAGCCGCCGACTTCGTCGCGGGACTCGAGCACGAGCACCTCGAGGCCGCGCTTGTAGAGGGTGTAGGCGGCGCTCAGGCCGCTGATGCCGCCGCCGACCACGATCACATCGTAGCTGTTCACTGGTTCCTCCCCTCGTCTGACTGACGATGGTGGTGGCGCTGTTCGGGGGCGAGGGCGTCGCGCAGGCCGTCGCCGAGGAGGTTGAAGCCCATGACGCTGGCGGTGATCGCCAGGCCGGGGAAGAGGGCGACCCACCAGGCCCGGTCCATGCTGTCGCGCCCGCCGGCGAGGATGCTGCCCCACTCGGGGGTGGGGGGCTGGGCGCCGAGGCCGATGAAGCTGAGGGCGCCGCCGGCGAGGATGACGGTGCCGAGGCGCAGGGTGACGAGCACGACCAGGGGCGAGGCCAGGTTGGGCAGGACGTGGCGCAGCAGGATGCGGCGGTCGCGCAGGCCGAGGGCGCGGGCCGCCTCGACGAAGAGGGCGTGGCGGGCAGAGAGGGCGCCGTTGCGGGTCATGCGGAAGTAGCCGGGGATGCCGACCACGCCGAGGGCGAGCACGGTGGTGCCGAGGGAGGGCCCGAGCTGGGCGACGAGGACGACGGCGAGGAGCAGGCCGGGGAAGGCCAGCCAGGCCTCGGCCACGCGCGAGAGGAGCTGGTCGAGCAGGCCGCCGTAGTAGCCGGCGAGGAGCCCGAGGCAGATGCCGGGCAGGGCGCCGAGCAGCACCGCGGGCCCGGCCATGAGCAGGGCGGTGCGGGCGCCGTAGAGCACGCGGCTGAGCAGGTCGCGCCCGAGGTTGTCGGTGCCGAAGGGGTGGGCGAGGCTGGGGGGCGCGAGGCGCAGCGCGGGGGCGATCGCGTCGGGCGCGGCGGGGGCAAGGGCAGGGGCGAGGATGGCCGCGAGGAGCAGGGCGCCCACGAGCAGCCCGCCGACG
>DAOLDO010000483.1:0-5373 GCA_035327325.1 Chloroflexaceae bacterium
CGCGGCCCTGCTGGCCCTCGGCGTCGGCGACGCGGGCCGCTCGGCCATGGCCCTGCTGCTGCTCGGGCTGGCCAGCGGGCCGATCTTCCCGACCACCATGGCCCTGGTCGCCGCCGTGTCGCGGGGGCGGGGCGGGGCCGCGGGCCTGGCCCTCGGGGTGGGCAACCTGGGCGGGGCGAGCATCCCCCCGCTGATGGGCGTGCTTGTGGCAGGGGCCGGGCCGGGGGCTATGGCCGGCCTGGTGCTGGCCATGGCGACCCTGTTGCTCGGGCTGCTGAGCGCCGCCGCGTGGGCCGCGCGCCGGCCCCCAGCCGTGGGGGCGCCGGTCGCCTAGCCGTTGTATATATGCAATGCATGGCCGTTGCGCGGGGGCCGCTGGCATTTAGCGGCCCCCGCGCAATTTTACGCTTCAGAGTGCAGAGCGTAGCCGGGGCGGCCTTGCTTGACAATGGCTTGGGGGCGTATTATACTTGCCCTTGAGCCGTTCATCTTTTTGCCTTCCTGCAATATTTTGAATCTGGTCTCTCGGCCTGGCCCGGGCCGCGCGCACCGCACCCGTGGGCAGGGCGTCTGGAAAGGGAGCCGGCTATGAGCGGTACCAAGGCCAAGGACCCTCGCTTCCCCGATTTTGGCTTCACGGTGCTGCCGGGGGCGCGCTCGACCCGCGTCCCGGGCGGGCGCACGATCGACGAGCTGGAGCCCGAGTACAAGGTCAAGGGTCGGACGACCTTCAGCGCCCTGTTCAGGTACGACCCGTTCGACTTCTGGGTGGGGCCCTTCTACGTGGGCTTCTGGGGCTTCATCTCGGTGCTGGGGATCATCTTCGGGTCGGCGTTCTACCTGTACTACACGGTCTTCCTCGGGCCGTACGCCTACCCGCAGAACTTCTTCGCGGGGCGCATAGACCCGCCGCCCGCGGAGGTGGGGCTAGCCCTGGTGGGGCCGGGGCAGCCGGGCTTCGCCTGGCAGATGACGGTGCTGTTCGCGACCATCGCCTTCCTGGGCTGGATGATGCGGCAGGTTGACATCAGCATGAAGCTCGACATGGGCTACCACATCGCGGTGGCCTACGGCGTAGTCTTCTCGTCCTGGCTGACCCTGCAGATCATCAGGCCAATCGCCCTGGGCCAGTGGCACGAGGGGTTCGTGCTCGGCGTGATGCCGCACCTGGACTGGGTCTCGAACTTCGGCTACCGCTACAACAACTTCTTCTACAACCCCTTCCACGCCATCGGCATCACGGGCCTGTTCGCCTCGACCTGGCTGCTGGCCTGCCACGGCTCGCTGATCCTGAGCGCGGCCCAGTACCGCGGCCCCGAGGGCGGCGACATCGAGAACCAGTTCTTCCGCGACACGATCGTCTACTCGATCGGCGAGTCCGGCATCCACCGCCTCGGCTTCATCTTCGCCTGCGGCGGCGTCCTCTCCGCCAACCTCTGCATCCTGCTCTCGGGCTGGCCCGTGCAGGACTGGGTGAGTTTCTGGAACTTCTGGAACACGCTGCCCTGGTGGAGCGGGGTCTAGGCTGAAGGCTGCAGGCTGAAGTCCGGGAGGCGACAGCCCTTACCTAGGAAGAATCACTATGGCGACGATGAACCCGACACCCGGCGACCTGGAGCTTGGGCCGCGCGGCAAAGGCCGGATCGGCAAGGCGATCGAGCTGCCCATCCTCGAGAACTTCGGCCTCGACAGCCAGATCGGCCCGACCTACCTGGGCTTCTGGAACATCGCGGCCTTCGTGACCGGCGGGCTGTTCACCTTTATCTGGCTGGCCGTGATGGCCGCCCAGGTGGCCTGGAACCCGATCGCCTTCGCGAAGTACTTCTTCGTGCTCCAGATCGACCCGCCGCCGGCCGCCTTCGGCCTCGGCTTCCCGCCCCTCAACCAGGGCGGCTGGTGGCTGATCAGCACCTTCTTCCTGACGGTGTCGATCCTCTGCTGGTACATGTTCCTCTACACGCGGGCCCGCGCCCTCGGCGTGCGCCCCTACCTGGCCTACGGCTTCACCGGGGCAATCGTGCTCTACCTGGTGATCTACCTGATCCGCCCGATGTGGATGGGCACATGGGCCGAGGCGCCCTCCCACGGGCTCAAGGCCCTGCTCGACTGGACGAACAACGTGAGCGTGCGTTACGGGAACTTCTACTACAACCCGTTCCACATGCTCTCGATCTTCTTCCTGCTCGGCTCGACAGTGCTCCTGGCGATGCACGCCGGCACGATCTGGGCCCTGGAGAAGTACGCCGCCCACGAGGAGTGGAACGAGCTCCAGGCCCCCGGCACCGGCACCGAGCGAGCCCAACTCTTCTGGCGCTGGTGCATGGGCTTCAACGCCAACGCCTACTCGATCCACCTATGGGCCTTCTGGTTCGCCTGGCTCTGCGGGGTCACCGGGGCGATCGGGGTCTTCCTCTCGATGCCCGACTTCGTGAACAACTGGTACCAGTGGGGCGTCGAGGCGGGCATCAACTACCCCGACTTCCCGCCGCCCGCCCCGTAGCTCGCTGCGCTCGCCTGGGTGATCCGCGCCAGTCACCGCCCGGCCCTGTCGCCCGCTCACGGGCTTTGTGCATAGCCAGGCGATCTTTTCGGGCAGGGTCGGCGCGGCTCGGGCTTCAGAACGCCATACCCGACACCCTCTACCCGAAACCCTGCGCTGAAAGCGCATGAGGTGCTCACCGCAGCGGCGAGCGCAGCGAGCCTCACCCCTCGCGGGCGAACTCGCGCCCGAGCACCTCGGCCAAGCCCTCGGCGGCGGGGCGCAGGGCCTCGGGGTCGGCGGCCGTGTCTACCACCCAGACGTGCGGGCCGACGACGAGCTCGACGGCGACGATGGGCCTGACGCGGCGCAGCGGCCAGCCCGTGGCCAGGGGCCGCCGGCGCAGGCGCAGCTCGTCCACCTGCGCGAAGGCCAGGCGCTGGTCGCGCGCGGCGCCGACCCTGCTGCGCTGGGTGTAGGTGATCGCGCCCGCGGCCGCGTCGCAGACGATGCTGTTACCGGTAGTGAGCACGGCGTAGCCGCCAAGGGCGCGCTGGTAGCCGAGCCCGCCGAGCAGGCCGGCGACCACGGCGGCCAGGGCCGCGACGGCGAAGCCCGACCCCGTCGCCGCGCTGGCCAGCCCGCTCACGGCGACCACGGCGGCGACGAGCAGCAGGGCCGCCGCTCCCGCGAGCACGCGCAGCCCGGCGGCCCTGTTGGCCCCTGGGCGCGACTCGAGGCGTAGCAGGCCGGGGCCGCGCTCGGCGACGACGTAGTACGGCTCGACCCCCAGGCGCCGCCCCAGGCGCTGGCGGGCCGCCTCCTCGCTGGCTGGCTGATCGCTCATGCCCCCATTGTCGCCGATTTGCATTTTTCGACAAGCCGTGCTATACTCCCCTCCGTCGCCGCGAAAGCAGCGCGGGAGTGGCTCAGTTGGTAGAGCGACACCTTGCCAAGGTGTAGGTCGCGGGTTCGAATCCCGTCTCCCGCTCCAATGCAGAGGGCCAGGGCAACAATGAGGTTGCCCTGGCCTTTAGCTTTTGCCGGGGGCGGCCTCCACGCTCTCCCTTGACACCCGCGGCGCCGCGATGGTACGGTTCACTGGCGGCGAAGGGCGCCGCGTGTGGACGAGGGGCCGATGCAGGTGTATCTCCGCGCCGTCCCGGCGCTGCTGGCCCAGCCGGCGCGGCTGCTGCGCGCCTACCCGGGCGCGGCCCTGCGCGCCGACCTGCTGGCCGGGGTGACGGTGGGGCTGGTGCTGGTGCCGCAGGCCCTGGCGTTCTCGCTGCTGGCGGGCCTGCCGCCGACGATGGGGCTGTACGCGGCCCTGGTGGCGGCGGTGGTCGGGGCCCTCTGGGGCTCGTCGAGCCACCTGCACAGCGGGCCGACCAACACCGCCTCGATCCTGACCCTCTCGGTGCTGGCGCCGCTCTTCGCGGTCGGCTCGCCCGAGTTCATCGCCGCGGCCGGCCTGATCGCCGTGCTGGCCGGGCTGATCCGGCTGCTGATGGGGCTGGCGCGCCTGGGCATCCTGGTCAACTTCGTCTCCGACTCGGTGGCCGTCGGCTTCACGGCGGGCGCCGGCCTGCTGATCATCGCGAACCAGATCGGCCCGATCCTGCGCGTGCCGATCGCGCCCACCGAGGGGGTCATCGGCACCCTGGCGGCGGCCTTCGCGCAGCGCGGCGCGGCCCACATGCCCTCGATCGTGCTCGGCCTCGGCACGGCGACCGTGATCGCCGCCTGGCCCCGCATCACCAGGCAGGTCCCCGCGGTGCTGGTGGGGGTGGCGGGGGGCGCCGCCGTGGCCTGGGGCCTGGCCCTCGAGGGGCAGGGCGTGCGCGTGCTGGGCGAGCTGCCGGTGGGCCTGCCGCCCCTGGCCAGCCTGCCCCTGCTCGACCTGGAGCTGATCGGCCAGCTCGCCAACGGCGCCCTGGCCCTGGCGATCATCGGCCTGGTCGAGGCCGTAGCCATCGCCAGGGCCGTGGCGGGCTACTCGCGGCAGCGCCTCGACAGCAACCAGGAGTTCGTCGGCCAGGGCATGGCCAACATCGCCGCGGGGCTGTTCAGCGGCTACCCCACCTCGGGCTCGTTCAACCGCTCGGCCCTCAGCTACCAGTCGGGGGCGAAGACGGCCATGGCCGGCGCCTTCTCGGGCCTCTTCGTGCTCGCGGCCACCTTCCTGATCGGGCCCCTGATCGGCCGCATCCCGCTCCCGGTCCTGGCCGGGGCCCTCGCCGTGACCGCCTGGAGCATGATTGACCTGAAGACCATGGGCCGGATCGGGCGGGGCGCGCCCGGCGAGGCCCTGATCATGGCGGTGACCTTCGGGGCGACGCTGCTGCTGCCGCTGCAGTTCGCCATCCTGATCGGCGTGCTGATGTCGCTGGGCTACTACCTGCTGCGTACCAGCGCGCCCAGGGTGGTGGCGGTGCTGCCCGACGAGGAGTTCAAGCACTGGGCGCCCCACCCCGAGCGCCCCCAGTGCCCCCAGCTCGCCGTGGTGGACATCCTGGGCGACCTGTACTTCGGCGCGGTCAACCACGTCGAGGAGGCGCTCTACGACATCCTGGCGGCCACGCCGGGCCAGCGCTTCATGCTGCTGCGCATGCACAGCGTCCAGCACTGCGACATCAGCGGCATCAGGATGCTGGAGAGCGTGCGGCGGGCCGTGCGCGACCGCGGCGGCGACCTGTACCTGACCCGAGTGCGCGAGCCGGTGCTGCACCGTATGCGCCAGGCGGGCCTCTTCGAGCAGCTTGGCGCCGACCACTTCCTCGACGAGGACGCGGCGATTGACTACCTGTTCTACAAGGTGATTGACCCGGCGGTCTGCATCTACGAGTGCGAGCGGCGGGCCTTCCTGGAGTGCCACAGCCTGCCCAAGCGCACGC
>DAOLDO010000484.1:0-5369 GCA_035327325.1 Chloroflexaceae bacterium
CGGCGGCACCCTGATCGAGGACTTCACCCTGACCTTCGAGGCGGGGCGCGTGGTGAAGGGGGAGGCGGCCCAGGGCGAGGAGACGCTGCGGCGCCTGCTCGACACCGACGAGGGGGCCGCGCGCCTCGGCGAGGTGGCCCTGGTGCCCGCCAGCTCGCCCGTGGCCCGCACCGGCCTGCTCTTCGCCAACACCCTCTTCGACGAGAACGCCGCCAGCCACCTGGCCCTCGGCAGCGGCTACCGCTTCTGCCTGGAGGGCGGCGCCGAGCTGACCCCCGAGCAGTTCGCCGAGGCGGGCGGCAACGTCAGCGCGACCCACGTGGACTTCATGATCGGCTCGGCCGCCACCGAGGTTGACGGCGTCAGGGCCGACGGCACGGCCGAGCCCCTCATGCGCCGCGGCGAGTGGTCCTTCGGCGTCTAACAAAAAGCTAACTTCCCGATCCGCCCGATGTGCTACAATGGAATAATGGTGTACCGCGTGAGTCTGACTGCGTAAGGAGCGCCCATGGCCGGATCAGGAAGTGACCATGCGGCCCAGCAGCTGCTGGCGGCCACTCTTGCCCGCCTGGGCACCACGCAGAGCCTCCGCCGCCACAGCTACGTCTACACGCCTAACCAGCCGGCCCACGCCCTCTACCTGCTCCAGGCCGGCCAGGTGAGTCTCCAGATGCACTCGAGCGAGGGCCGCGTGCTCACCATCAGGGTGGTCGAGCCGGGGCAGATCTTCGGCCACGGCGCCTTGGACGGCGGCGAGCACTACGACACCTTCGCCCAGGCCCTCCAGCCCGTGCGGCTGGTGGCCGTCCCCCGCGCCGAGGTCCTTGAGGCCATCGCCGCGACCCCCGGCGTCGGCGCGGCTCTGATCGAGCAGCTCGGCCAGCACCGCCTCACCGTCAGCCGCCGCCTCGACGAGGTGGCCTTCAAGTCGGTGCCCGCCCGCCTGGCCTCGGTCCTGCTCGAGATGTCGGTGGAGCAGCCCGAGGGCCCGCGCCCCCAGCAGCGCGTCGCCCGGCGCACCCACCAGCAGCTCGCCGAGATGGTCAACGCCTACCGCGAGACGGTCACCAAGATCATCAACCAGTTCCGCGACGCCCGCCTGCTCGACGTTGACCGCTCCGGCATCACCCTGCTCAACCCCTCGCGCCTGCGCGAGCTGTCCCAGAGCTAAAAAATGGAGGAACCAGGTTCCCCCATACCCCTGCTTCATTTAAGGAGGCTTGGCTCCCCCATCCCCACTTCTGCTGGGCGAGCCAGGTTCCCCCATCCCCACTTCTGCTGGGCGAGCCAGGCTCCCCCATCCCCACTTCTGCGGGGGGAGCCTGGCTCCCCCACGCCTCCGCCTCGCCTGCTACCTGCCGCGGCGCAGCAGCCACACCCCCACCGCGATCAGGGCCGCGGGGAAGATCAGCCCGGCCGCGCCAGGCCAGATCATCTGGAGGGCGATGAAGGCGCCGAGGCCGAGCAGCAGGTAGCCCAGCACCTTGCCGCCCTGGCCCGCCGCGGGGGGCGCGCCCGCGCCGCCGAGGTTGTTGATCGGGACCTCCTGCTCGGGGTCGCCCGGGGCGCCGGTCATCGGGTTGACGCGCAGGCGCTGCGTCTCGCCCGTGGCCACGAAGACCTGGCCGCCGGGTCCTGGCGTCGGGGCCGGCTCCTCGGGCATCACCAGCCAGAGCAGCGGGTAGACGAAGATCGCCGGGCCGGTGAGGGCCAGGATCACGAAGACCAG
Source organism: Chloroflexaceae bacterium (assembly GCA_035327325.1). Classification (GTDB taxonomy): domain Bacteria; phylum Chloroflexota; class Chloroflexia; order Chloroflexales; family Chloroflexaceae; genus CAIWXH01. Next base: position 1,730 of record DAOLDO010000484.1, read on the forward strand.
GCGCACGATCGTCGGGTCAGTGTTGAGGTAGCGGGCGATGCCGGCGGCGACGCCGGCGATCATTCTGTCGCTTCGGCTGCGGGTGAGCCGCGTGTTCATCTGCATGGGAGTGCTCCTTCCGTCGTGGCTCTTCAGCCAACTGCTCATCAGACGGAAGGGGCCGGGGAATTGTTGCGGGCGCCTACCAGTAGTGCTCGCGGTGCTCGCGGTAGAAGGCGAGGGTGCGGGCGAGGCCCTCGCGCAGGCGCACGTGCGGCGCCCAGCCGAGGCGGCCCTGGATCAGCCTGTAGTCGCCATAGTAGTCGCCAATGTCGATCGGCTTGCGATCGGCCGGGTAGGGGATGATCTCGAAGTCGCCCCCGCCGGCGATCTCGACCAGCATGGCGGCCAGATCGCGCAGGTTGATCGTCTCGTCGCTGCCCAGGTTGAAGATCTGACCGTGAGCCCCCGGCTCCTTGGCGGCCAGCAGCAGCGCCTCGACGCAGTCGTCCACGTAGGTGAAGTCGCGGATCTGCAGCCCGTCGCCCCAGACCTGCACCGGCTCGCCGCTGAGGATGCGCTTGATCCAGATGCCCAGGAAGGTCTGACGGGCGTCCTTCACGCGCATGCGCGGGCCGTAGGTGTTGGTCAGGCGCAGGGCGCAGGCCCGAATCCCGTAGACGTTGTTATAAAGGATGTGGTACCACTCGCCGGCCATCTTGTTGACGCCGTTGACGTCGGTGGGGTGCAGCAGGTGGCGCTCGTCAACCGGCAGGTAGTCGGGCTTGCCGTAGATCTGCCTGGTCGAGGCGTAGACCACCTTGAGGGCGGTGTTGTGCTTGCGGCACGCCTCGAGGATCGAGAGCTGCGAGCGGCAGTTGATCTCGAGATCCGTGTAGGGGTCGCGCATCGAGTCCATGTGGCTGGTCTGGCCGGCCAGGTTGAACAGGTAGTCCTGGCCCTGGACCAGGTAGTTCATGGAGTGCTCGTCGCGCACGTCGGCGATGTTGACCCGCACACGGCTGTCAAGGCCGTGGAGGTTGCGCAGGTTGCCGCCGTACTCGGGGATGAGCGAGTCGACGATCGTGATCGCGGCCCCGAGGTCCACAAGGCGGTGGGCCAGGTTCGCGCCGATAAAGCCGGCCCCGCCGGTGATCAGCACCCTGCTGCCGGCGAACGCGGTGCGGAGCTCGGCGGTTCTGTCCATAGCGTGGAGGGGGGTGGGGCGGCCTAGTGGCGGGCGCCGACGACGCGCCCGGCCCTGGCCTGGGCCTGGCGGCGCCGCGCGATCGCGCGCAGGTGCTCGCGGCGGACCACCAGCTTCCACCAGAGCTGGATCAGCTGCACGCCGGTGCGCCAGAGCCGCGGGAAGTTGAAGAACTGGCTCTCGCCGTAGGTGCGGTGGTAGTGGTGGACCGGCACCTCCGCGAAGCGGTAGCCGGCGTCCTGGAGCTTCTTGACCAGCTCGAGGCAGATCGTGCCGCTGTCGGACTCGAGCTCGACCACGTCGAAGACCTCGCGCCTGATCAGCCGGAAGTCGCAGTCTACGTCGCGCAGCTTGAAGCCGAAGAGCAGCTTGACCGTGTGGTGGTAAACCCGCCCGATGATCTTGCGGTGCAGCGGGTCGGAGCGGTCGATCTTCCAGCCGTTGACGATGTCAATGTCGTCGCGCATCGCGGGCAGCAGCAGCGTCAGCTCGCGCGGGTCGTACTGGGCGTCGCCGTCGGTGTAGAAGATCAGATCCTTGGTGGCGCTGGCGAAGCCGACCCGCAGGGCGCCGCCGTAGCCGAGGGGCTGGCGGTGGGGCAGCACGCGCAGGCGCGGGTAGTGCTCGGCGAGGGACTCGAGCACCTGCACGGTGTAGTCGGTGCTGCCGTTCTCGACGACGATCACCTCGTAGTCGTCGGTGACCGCCTCGAGGGTCTCGATCGCGCTGACCACCATGCTGCCGATCGTTCCGGCGTCGTTGAACGCCGGGAAGAAGGCGGTGATGCTGGGCCGCTCGGCCATTGGGGGGCTTCCTCGCTGTACGGGCGCCCTGGCGGCGCGGGCCCGATTATAGCACAGGCCGGGGTCAGGTATGCTATCATTGGTCCACAGCCGCGACAAGCCGAGGGGTGACCTGTGTGGATCTGGACGCTGCTCACGGCATTTGTCGTCCTCTTTGAGCTCTGGTACGCCGCCGCCTTCCTCTACGCCTACGGCCAGCTCCGCGAGCGCCTGCTGCTCCTGCCTGTGGCCCAGGCCATGCTCATGCTGGCCGCCTTCGCCTACCTCACGGCGGCCGTGCTCAACGGCTGGCCGATCAACCCCTTCGTCGTGCTCGGCCTGCTGATCGGCGCCATGCTGGTCTCGCTCTACTGGCGCCGGGCCCCGGGCGGGCTGCCCGTGCTGCTCAGGAGCTACCCGCGCGGCACCCTGGACGTGCTCTCCTTCCGCCGACCCGCCGTTGACCTCAAGCGCCGCGTGCGCACCAAGTAGCGGCGAGGCCGCCGCCCGCGCCCGCTCAATGCCCCCCGGGAGCCTATGCGCGACCAGCTGATCGCCGCCCTCGCCCCGATCGTCGGCGAGCGCCACGTCCTCCACCGCCCCGAGGAGCTGATGCTCTACGAGTACGACGGCTCGGCCCTCGACCAGGCCATGCCCGAGGTGGTGGCGGTGCCCGCCAGCACCGAGGAGGTCGCCGCCTGCCTGCGCGCGGCCGCCCGCCTCGGCGCCCCTGTGGTGGCCCGCGGCGCCGGCACGGGCCTGGCCGGAGGCTCGGTGCCCGTCACCGGCGGCCTCGTCGTCTCTCTGGCCCGCCTCGACAAGATCCTGGCGATCGACCCGGAGGCCCGCGCCGCCGTGGTGCAGCCCGGCGTGGTCAACGTTGACCTGAGCGCCGCGGCGGCGCCCCACGGCCTGCACTTCGCCCCCGACCCGAGCAGCCAGCGCGCCTCGACCATCGGCGGCAACGTGGCGGCCAACGCCGGCGGCCCCCACTGCCTCAAGTACGGCGTCACCGCCGCCCACGTGCTCGGCGCCACCCTGGTGCTCGCCGACGGCAGCGTGCTGCGCGTCGGCGCCCAGGCCCCCGACGCCCCCGGCTACGACCTGCTCGGCGTCGTGGTCGGCAGCGAGGGCACCCTCGGCGTCGTCACCGAGGTGACCGTGCGCCTCACCCCAGACCCCGAGGCCGTGCGCACCTTCCTGGCGATCTACGACGACCTGGACGCCGCCAGCGCGACCGTCTCGGCGATCATCGCCGCCGGGATCGTGCCGGCCGCCCTCGAGATGATCGTCGGCGAGGGCATTGCCGCGATCGAGGCCTCGGTGCAGGCCGGCTACCCGACCGACGCCCGCGCCGTCCTGCTGATCGAGCTCGACGGCCTGCGCGAGGACCTGGCCGTCCAGGGCCGCCGCGTGGACGCGATCTGCCGCGAGCACGGGGCCGCCGAGCTGCGCGACGCCGCCGACGAGGCCCAGCGGGCCCGGCTCTGGGCCGGCCGCAAGGGCGCCCTGGCCGCCTGCGCCCGCATCAGGCCCCACTACCACATCCAGGACGGCGTGGTGCCCCGCTCGCGCCTGCCCGAGCTGCTGCGCCTCACCGAGGAGGTCGCCCGCCGCCACGGCCTGGTGGTGGTCAATATCTTCCACGCCGGCGACGGCAACCTGCACCCCC
>DAOLDO010000485.1:0-5362 GCA_035327325.1 Chloroflexaceae bacterium
GGACGAAGATCTGGTAGGAGCCGTTGCGGGCGCCGCGGGCGCTGATCGTGTAGGTGATCGCGCCGTCGTCGTCGGCGCGCACGCTGCCCGAGCGGGTGACCTGGGCGTCGGGTCGGGCGGCCACGGCGAAGGCCACGGCGCCGTCTGGCTGCACGAGGGACAGCTCGAGGTCGCCCGACTCGACGCTGACGATGGCGATCACCTGGAGCTCGGCGCCGGGCGCGCCCACCTCGACCCGGCGGGCCGCGCTGCCCTCGGCGCCGACAAAGGTGGTCAGCTGGTTGCCGCTGCCCTCCTGCAGGTCAATCGTGGTGGCCTCGCCGCTCATCAGCATGCAGCCGGCGAGCAGCCAGGCGGCCAGGGCCCAGAGGGCGACCCGAAGGGGCAGGCGCTCAGCCATACGACTCGGGCCTGTAGTCCACCCTGTAGGTCTCGGGCTCGGGCACGGGCTCGACGCGCATGGGCCGGTGCGAGCTGACGCGCAGGCTGGTGCCGCAGCTCAGGTTGGCGCAGACCACCAGGGTGCCGGCGGTCATGTAGTCGAAGATGGCCAGCTTCTGCTTGCAGGTGGGGCACTTGATGAACGCGACGGCCACTGGCTCCTCCTTCTTGAAGGGCTCGCCCACAGAGGGGCTCACGCGAACAGGGCATCCACGAAGGTCTGGGCGTCGAACATGGCCAGGTCGTCCATGCGCTCGCCGGTGCCGACGTAGCGGATCGGGCGCTCGATATCCTGGGCGATGGCGAAGGCGATGCCGCCCTTGGCCGTGCCGTCGAGCTTGGTGACGGCCACGTCGGTGACCCCGGCCGACTTCATGAACGCCTTGGCTTGGAGCACGCCGTTCTGGCCGGTGGTGGCGTCGATCACCAGCAGCACCTCGTGGGGCGCCTCGGGCAGCTTGCGCGCGATGATATTGCGCACCTTCTCGAGCTCCTGCATCAGGTTGAACTTGGCCTGGAGGCGGCCGGCGGTGTCAATGATCAGCACGTCCACGTCCTGCTCGAGGGCCGCGTCTATGGCCTTGTAGACCACGGCGGCCGAGTCTGCGCCCTGGCCGAGGCTGACGCAGGGCACGCCGGCGCGCTCGGCCCAGGTTTCGAGCTGCTCGGTGGCGGCGGCGCGGAAGGTGTCGCCGGCCGCGAGCATAACGCGCTTGCCGAAACGGTTCTTCATGCGGTGGGCCAGCTTGGCGATCAAGGTCGTCTTGCCGGCGCCGTTCACGCCGACCACAAGGACGATGTAGGGGCGCGGGGTGGTCGCGGGCGGGGGCTTGACCTGGTCCTGGAAGACGCGCACCATCTCGGCCTTGAGCATGTCGCGGGCCTCGCTGGCCCGCTTGGTCCCATAGCGGTTCACGCGGTCCTTGGTGCGGTTGACGAGGTAGAGGGTGGTCTCGAGGCCGACGTCGCCCTGGATCAGGGCCTCCTCGAGCTCGTCCCACAGCTCGTCGGTGACGGGGTCGTCGGTGGCGAACAGCTGCGAGATGCGGCCGAAGACCCCCTGGCGCGACTTTTCGAGGCTCTGGGCGACCTGCTGCTCCTCGACCTGGGCCTCTTCCTCGGTGCGCGGCGCGTCCTGGCCGCGGCCGAACAGGCGTCTGAACATCTATCTACGGTCCTTTCGTTCTGCGTTTGACTAGATTATAGCGCACCTGGGGCGGCCACGCGGGCGGGGCGGGGCGGCCACGCGGGGTCGCCCCGACAGGCCGCCCGGAGGGGGCGGGGCGACACGTGGGGTCGCCCCTACGTGAACTGCGCGGCGACGCGCAGGGCGGCGCGGAGGCGGCGGTGGTACTCGGCGCGGCCGATCTCGACGGTGCCGAACTGGAGCATGTGGTCGCCGACGATGTATTGGGAGTCGAGCAGGGTGAAGCCGCGGGCGCGCAGACGCTCGACCAGGTGGACCAGGGCGACCTTGCTGGCGTCGCGCTCGCGGTGGAACATGCTCTCGCCGGCGAACAGGCCGCCGATGGCGACGCCGTAGAGCCCGCCGGCCAGCCGGCCTTCGCGCCAGCACTCGACGCTGTGGGCGTGGCCGAGGCGGTGCAGTTCGCCGTAGGCCCGCACCATCTCCTCGCTGATCCAGGTGCTCTCGCGGTCGGGCCCCGGGGCGGCGCAGGCGCGCATGACCGCCTCGAAGGCCGTGTCGTAGCGCACCTCGAAGCGCCCGCTGCGCACGGTGCGGGCCAGGCGCCGCGGCACGACGAAGCGCTCCAGCGGGATGATCGCCCTGACGGACGGCTCGTACCAGCCGATCGCGCCGTCCTCGTCGGCCATAGGGAAGATGCCCTGGCTGTAGGCCGCGATCAGCAGCTCGGGTGTGAGCTCGGGTTGGCTGTGCATCGTGTGAGGTGTGAGCTGTGAGGTGTGAGCTGTGACCCCGGCCACGGCTATGCTCGTGGCAGAGTCACACCTCACAAAGCGAGCGAAGCGAGCGGCTCACACCTCACACCTCGCTACGGGGTGCTCAGGCGGCTGATCCCGCCCGTGATGATCTGGCCGGCCCACACGAGCAGGCCCACACTCGTCACCAGGGCGACCAGCACGGCCCACGCCTGGCCGTCGAGCAGGAGGGCGAGCCAGAGGGGCGCGCCGAGGAGCCCGTAGACAAGCAGGCTGATGACGAGCACGCTGGGCAGGACAGCCACGGCCATGCTCGGCCAGGCGAAGCGGTGCACGGCCAGCAGGGTGTAGAGCACGCCGTAGGAGATCAGGCCGGCCATGAGGGCCGCCAGCAGGGGCGCGCTGAAGCCGAGGGGCAGGTCGGCGTCGCCGTAGGCCCAGGTCTGCGAGCGCAGGCCCACGGCCTCGATCAGCAGGTGGTAGAGCAGGAAGATCATGTAGGTGAGCACCCCGGTGATCGGGCCAGGGAACCACCAGCGGGTCGAGAAGAGGAAGAAGACCACCATGGCCGGGAGCGTGTAGTACCAACCGGCGCCGAGCAGGACGGGCCAGGGCACGGGCTGGCCGAGCAGGGTCTGGACGGTGGGCAGGTCGAGGTCGTACCTGATGCCGTAGAGCACGCGCCAGAGGGGCGAGGCCAGGGCGCCGAGGTGGCCGGCGACGATGGCGAGCAGGTAGATGGGAGTGCGCTGGGCCCAGGCCAGGTAGCCTGCGGCCCCGTAGCAGACGATCAGGAGCAGCGTTGCTGCCAGTTCCATGCCGGGTCACTCCCACTCATACTCGCGGATCTGCCCGCCCTGGACAGTGAAGAGCTGGTCGGTGAGGCCGTAGGCCCGCTCGGCGGCCTCGCGCTGGATCTGGTGGGCCACGGCGCTGAGGATGGCCCGGTCCGAGTCGCTGAAGATGATCAGGAAGTCGCGGTTGGGGATGCCGATCACGGGCGCGCCTGGCAGCTGGGCGGCCCAGGGCTCGATCAGGTCGGGCAGGAGCAGCCGGGTGGCGTCGAAGCCGTCCTGGGCATTGAAGACCACCAGGCGCTGGGCGCCCTCGCCGGTGACGGTGTGCTCGCCGCGCTCGAGGGTGCGCCGGCGCAGGTTGGCCATGGCCTGCTCGTGGAGCTCGTGCTCGGCCAGGCCCCAGCGCTCGAGGTGCTGCTCGCTGATGTAGGCGACGCTGCTCGGCTCCTCGATCACGTAGCTGATGATCAGGTCGGCCAGGAAGGGCCGGTAGACGATCATCGGCAGGCTGCGCTCGCGCACGGTCAGCAGCAGGCTGATCGGCTTGAGCATGGGGTAGACGCGCTCGCGCAGCTCGTCGAAGCTGCTGACGGCGCGAGCCGCGTCGTAGTTGCGCAGCGACTCGACCAGCGTGTCGGCCACGGCCTCGAGCTGGTCGGGGTGGCGGGCGTAGGCGTCGTAGAAGTTACGGAGGTTGATCGCCAGGTCGGTCTGGCCGATGCGCAGGCGCAGGGACAGCCCCTCGCGCCCGCGGACCTCCACGCCGTCCTCCGCCCGCAGCCGGGCCTCCATGGCCGCGGCGAACTCGTCGGGCTCAAGCAGGGCCCCGTCGCTCATAGGTCAATTCCATCTAGTCCCGACTGCCAGCTGCGTCGCAGTTCGGCGACCGTCAGGGTGGCGACCGGCGCGCCCTCGCGCAGCACGAGCTCGGGGGCCGCGGTCACCGCGCCGACCCTGGCCAGGGTGACGCCGGCCATGGCGGCCTCGAAGGCGCCGGCGTCCTCGGGGCGCACCTCGACCAGGAAGCGGCTCGGCGTCTCGCTGAAGAGGGCGGCCGGGGCGCCGCCGGCGCCGGGCACGGCCGCCAGGTCGAGGCTGAGGCCGAGGTCGCCGGCGATCGCCATCTCGGCGGCGGCGACCGCCAGCCCGCCCTCGCTCAGGTCGTGGCAAGCCCGCACCAGGCCGTCGGCGATCGCCCGGTGGAGGGCGGCGAAGGTCGCCCGGGCCGCGGCGAGGTCAACCCTGGGGACGGCAAGCTCCGTGCCGGGAGGCAGCCCGCCGACGAGGGCCAGGTGGCTGCCGCCGAGCTCGGCCCTGGTGGCGCCGACGAGGTAGACGAGGCCGCCGGGCTGCTTCAGGTCCATGGTCACGCAGCGGCGCACGTCGGGCACGTGGGCGACGGCGGTGATGAGCAGGGTGGGGGGGATGGCGACGCGGCGGCCCGCGGCGTCGCGGTACTCGTTGTTGAGGCTGTCCTTGCCGGAGATGAAGGGCGCCCCGAAGGCGACGGCGGCGTCGTAGCAGCCGGCGGCGGCGCGCGTGAGGCCCGCCATGCGGTCGGGCAGGCGCGGGTCGCCCCAGCAGAAGTTGTCGAGGATCGCGGCCCGCCCCGGGTCGGCGCCCACGGCCACCACGTTGCGCAGGGCCTCGTCTACCACGGCGAGGGCCATCCAGTAGGGGTCGAGCCGGCCGTACTGCGGGTTGATGCCGCAGCCGACGGCGAGGCCCGCGAGGCTCTGGGGCAGGGGCTGGAGCACCGCGGCGTCGCCCGGGCCGTCGAGCCTGGCGCCGACCAGGGGCTTGATCACCGTGGCCCCGCGCACCTCGTGGTCGTAGGTGCGCACGATGCGCTCCTTCGAGGCGATCGTGGGGTGGCGCAGGAGCGCCAGGAGCGCATCGGCCAGGGACCAGGGATCATGGACCAGAGCCGGGCCCTGCTCGAGCGCGGCCGCGCTCGCAGCGCCGCCGGCCGTTGTCGCCCTGCCCTGGTCTCTGGTCTCTGGTCTCTGGTCTTCCGGCGACCACACGGCCTCGAGCACGCGCTGGGGGCGGCCGTCGTGGAGGAAGGCCATGTCCAGGTCCACGACGGTCTGGCCGGCGTGGGCGACGCGCAGGTGGCCGTCGGCGGTGAAGCGGCCGATCACGCTGGCCTCGAAGTCCTCGGCGGCGCAGAGGGCCAGGAACTGGCTGGGGGTTGGGGGGGGCAAGGCGCGGTCCATGCG
>DAOLDO010000486.1:0-5356 GCA_035327325.1 Chloroflexaceae bacterium
AGCCGCGCCGCCGCACCGAACGAGCGCCAGCCGCCGCTCCTGTAGCCGGCCGCCGCGTTCTTGGTCAGCCCCGCCGCCACCTCGCGCCCGCTGGTGTACATGCGCACCCGCAGCAGCTCCAGCCCCTCGCCACCGCCCACCCTGTAGCCCGCCCGCCTGATCGCCTGCGCCAGCCGCACATCCTCGAGCACCTCGTCGCGCACCGCCCCGTGACCGCCCACGGCCTCGTAGGCCGCCCGCCGCACCAGGATGCACTGGCCGTTCGCCAGCACCTCCTCGGGGCGCGCGTCGGGCCGCTCGAGCCGCTCGAAGGGGTACAGCTCCGCGATCAGGGCCAGGAACGGCGGTAGCACCGCCCGCTCCCAGAAGCTCCCCAGTTCCAGGAAGGGGAAGATCGTCACCAGGTCGAGCTCGCGGCGCCTGGCGTGGGCTAGAAGCGCCCCCACCAGCGCGGGCTGCGGCGCCGTGTCGGCGTCGAGGAAGAGCAGCCACTCGCCCCTGGCTGCCTCGCCGAGCTGCTGGCAGACGTTGCACTTGCCCACCCACCCCGCCGGCAGGGGACGCCCCCGCAGCACCCGCAGGCGCGGGTCGTCGAACCCCGCCAGAATCTCCGCCGTGCGGTCGGTCGAGCCGTCGTCCACCACCAGCACCTCGGTCGCCGGGTAGCTCTGGCTGAGGGCGCCGGCCACGCAGCGCCCGATCCCCCGCTCCTCGTCGCGCGCCGGGATGAGCAGCGAGACCAGGGGCCTCCCAGGCGGCGGCTGCTCCGCCGGGCCCAGCCGCGGGCGCCGCGCCAGGCGCGCCCAGTCGCGCCAGTAGCCCCAGAGCAGCAGCACGGTCGCCCCCGCAGCGATAATGATCAGTGTGGCCATCCCCCCCCTCAGGTAGAGCCGCCCCGCCGGGGCGTCTCCCCAACACCGTGTCGCCGATTATACGGCCAGATGACGCCGGCCTTGCGGGAGGGCGTACAATACGTCCGTGAAAACCGTCCCGCCCGGCGTTCGTATGCGTAACGACGCGGGCCGGGCGCTCCTGGGGAGGGGGGACATGGCGGCGCTGCCCTACGTGCTGCTCTATCTGATGCTGGCCGCGGGCGCCGCCCTCATGGCGGCCTACGCCTGGCGGCGGCGCTTCTACCGCAGCGGGCGGCCCTTCACGCTGCTGTTCGGGGCTATCGCCGCCTGGTGCGCCTGCCGCGTGCTCGCCATCCTCGACCCCACCTTCGACGGCACCGTCTTCTGGGCCCTGCTCCAGGTGGGCGGCATCGTCCTGATCATGCCCGCCTGGCTGATGGTCGCCCTCTCGTACAGCGGCCAGCGCTGGCGTCGCCGCCTCGGCCCCGTGATCGCCCTGCTCCTCCCCGCTGCCTTCTCCTTCGTCGTCGCCCTGTCCAACAGCCTCCACGGCCTCTGGTGGTCGCGCGTCGCACCCGACTGGAGCCGGGGCTTCCTCTGGCTCGACCTGGCCTGGGGCCCGGCCTTCTGGGCCCACTCGGCCTACGCCTACGCCTGCTTCGCGATCAGCGTCGGCCTGCTCGCCCACACCGCCCGCCGCGCCCCGCCCGCCGAGCGGCGCCCCGCCTGGCTGATGCTCGGCGCCTCGGCGGTGCCCGTGGTGGGCAACCTGGCCTTCCTGGCCGGGCTGCGCCCCCCCTGGGCCGACGACCCCACGCCCATCCTGCTCTTCCTCGGCGCCCTCCTCGCCTTCTACGCCACCGTCCACTTCCGCGTGGTTGACCTGAGCCACCTGGTCGAGCGCGAGGCCCTGCTGGCCCTGCCCGACGGCATGATCGTGCTCGACAGCCGGCACGCCGTGGTCGAGATCAACGACGAGGCGGCCCGCCTGCTGGGCGTCCCGGCGCGGGACTCGGCCGGGCAGCCCTTCGCGGCCCTGCTCGTCGGCTCGGCCCTGGGCGCGGCCTTGCGCCCCACACTGGGCGGGCTGTCCGCCCCCCACACCCACCACGCCCGCTTCGATGGCCCCGCCGGCCAGCGCACCGTCGAGGTGCGCACGCGCCCCCTTATGGCCGGCAACGGCGCCGTGTCGGGCGCCCTGATCCTCCTGCGCGACGTGAGCGAGCGGACCCTGGCCGAGCAGGCTCAGGCCCAACACCTGGCCGAGCTCAGCCTGATCAACCGGGTCGCCCGAGCGGCCAACACCGCCGCCGACGCCGCGGGCCTCGTGCGCGCCGCCGCCCAGACCATCGCCGCCGCCGGCCTGTGGGAGCGCGTGGCCGTCGGTCTGCTCGGCCCCGACGGCGACCGCCTGACCATCGTGGCCGACATCAGCGTTGACGGCGGGGGCGCCAGCCTCGAGGGCCTGCCCATCGAGGGCGCCGCCGGCCGCGACTTGATCGCCATGCTCAGGGCCGCCCGCAGCGCCCTGCTTGACCTCGACGACCCCGCCGTCGCGGGCACGCCACTCGGCGAGGGCATTGCCGCCGAGGGCCTGCGCCGCCTCCTGGTCGTCCCCCTCTACCACCAGGGCGCGCCCCTCGGGCTGCTCGCCCTCGGCAACCTCGAGGCCGCCCCCCTCAGCCCGGCCCTGCCGCGCGTGGCCGAGACGATCGGCGAGCTGATCACCGACGCCGTGGTGCGGGCCAGGCTCTACGACGAGTCCCGCCAGGCCGAGCGGCTCAAGGCATCGTTCCTGGCCAGCGTCAGCCACGAGCTGCGCACGCCCCTCACCTCGATCATCGGCTACGTCGAGATGCTGCAGCGCGGCGGCTACGGCCCGCCGCCCGAGCGCATGGTCGAGCCACTGGGCTTCATGCGCCAGAGCAGCGCCACCCTGCTGGCCATGATCAACGACATCCTCGACTTCTCGCGCGCCGAGGCGGGCCACCTGCAGCTCGAGCTGGCCCCGGTTGACCTGCTGCACGTCGTGGCCAACGTCGTCGGCCAGCTGCGCCCGCAGATCGCCGAGCGGGGCCTCGCCTTCGAGCTCGACGTGCCGCCCGGCCTGCCCCTGGCCCTCGCCAACCAGGCCCGCCTCGAGCAGGTGCTGGCCAACCTGCTCGGCAACGCCCTGAAGTTCACCGACCGGGGCCGCGTCGCCGTGCGGGTCGCGCATCACGGCGAGCGCTTGCGCCTCGTGGTCGAGGATACGGGCGTCGGCATCGCGCCCGAGCACCTCGGGCTGATCTTCCAGGAGTTCCGGCGCGTCGAGCTGCCCGGCCGACGCGCCGGGGGCACGGGCCTCGGCCTGGCGATCACCAGGCGCCTGGTCGAGCTGATGGGCGGCACGATCGAGGTGGCGAGCGCCGTGGGGGTCGGCTCGACCTTCACCGTCGAGCTGGCGGCGGCAGAGCGCCCGGCGGCGCCCACGGCCGGCGACACGGCCCTGGTCGGCGGGGGGGCGCGGTCGGCCTGAGGCGCAACAAGAAGGCCGGGGTGTCGCTGCGCGACGCCTCGGCCTCGTGGGGGCGCGTGACGGTACCCCCGGTTCTGTTGTCGGAGCGCAGCGTGCTGCGCCCCGGCGGCCGCCATCTCTCTCTCCGCTGTTGGCGGAGGCCCCTCGTGGCGCGCCGGGCGTTACCCGGTCTGCCCTCGGGGCTGCGGTGCGAGCGAGCGAGGTGGTTCGAGCGCCCGGGCTCGCGCCCGCGCTCCCACCAGGTGGCCCGCCCCACGCACCTTGCTCCCCATCGGTCGGCGCAGTCGCCTGGCCGCCGACATCGCTGCCGGCGCCGGTGCGCTCTTACCGCACCCTTTCACCCCTCACCTGTGCCCTCGCGGGCCATCGGCGGGTCTGCTCTCTGTTGCCGTCTTGCGTCACACGGGCGTCGCCCCCCGTGTGCCCCCGCTTGCGGTTTCGCGGGGCGGCCTTCCACCCGTAGGTGGGCGAGGAGTCGGGAAGTTCCTCTGGGGGTTCGCCCCAGCGGCGGCTCGTCACGCGCCTGACCGCCCTATTATACCACATTATGTCGTGACAGCGCCGCCCCGAGGCGCCGCGCCCCCTCCTCGAGCTGCTCGGGCGGCAGCAGGCTGAAGGAGAGGCGCAGAAAGCTGCGCCCGCCCCCCTCGGCGAAGAAGCGCTCGCCCGGCAGGTAGGCGACCCCGGCCGTCTCGGCCGCGGGCAGCAGGGCCGCGGCGTCGAGCTCGGGCGGCAGGCGCACCCAGACGAAGTAGCCGCCGAGGGGCGGCTGCCAGAAGCAGTCGCGCGGGAGGTGACGCGCCAGCCCCCCCAGCAGGGCGTCGCGCCGGCCCCGCCAGACGTCGCGCAGCCCCGCGATGTGGGCGTCGAGGCGCCCCGCCTCGAGCAGGCTGGCCACCACGTGGGCCGTAAAGTGGTTCACGCCCCCGCCGCTGTCGAGCATGCCCGAGCCGGCGCAGCGCCGCACCAGCTCGGGCGCGGCGTGCATCCAGCCCAGGCGCAGACCCGGCGCCAGCACCTTGGCGTAGCTGCCCAGGCGCGCCACCGTCGCCCCCGGCGCCAGGCTCACGATGGACGCCGGCGGCGGCGCGTCGTACCACACCTCGCCATAGGCGTCGTCCTCGATCACCGCCAGCCCCTCGCGGCGGGCCAGGTCGGCCAGGGCCCGTCGCCGCTCGGGCGCGAGCGACACGCCGCTCGGGTTGCCGAAGCTGGCCACGACGTAGAGGAAGGCCACCCGCTGGCCGGCGGCGCGCAAGCGCCGGAGCAAGACCTCCGCCGCGGCCACATCCATGCCGCCCTCGTCTCCCGGCACGGCCGCCAGCCGCAGCCCGCGGTCGCGGAAGATGCGCAGGGCCAGGTGGTAGGTGGGCGCCTCGACCAGGACCACGTCGCCGGGGCTGCTCAGCCGCCCGCAGAGCATATCGAGGGCCTGCGAGTTCCCGCCCGTGATCATCAGCGCCTCGGCCGGCGGCGCGACCCCCTCGACGCGCCCCAGCCGGTCCCGCACCGCCTCGATCAGACGACCGGGGCCCTGCTCGGCCCCGTAGCCCAGGGCGTCACGCCCGTGGCCGGCCAGGGCGTGGGCGGCCGCCGCCGCCAGGTCGGCCACCGGCAGCAGCGCGGGGTCGGGGTGGCCCCACCCGAACTCGACGATGCCGGGGCGCAGGCGGAGCTGCAGGTTGGGCAGCGGTTGCATCGGAACCTTCCATTCTTAGCAGAATCTATGCCAGCTGGTAATCAGCTGGTACGAAACAATGGTATCATGCCTGTATCGAAACCCGGGCAACCAAGCGATGTACCTCCAATGAAGCAGCTCCGTCGCAGCCTCGCGCTGTGTCTCACCACCCTCCTCCTGGCCGCCTGCGCGAACCTCCCCTGGTCGAACGCCGCCCACCCGCTGCCGACGCCGGCGCCTGTCGCCGCGGACCAGGGCGGCGCGCCCGCCACCGCCGAGGCCCTGGCCCCGAGCCTGCCCCCCACG